>JAXDKY010000363.1:0-3370 GCA_034666885.1 Chloroflexota bacterium | reverse complement strand
ATGGGTTTTTGACATAGTTGTGACAGTCCCTGAGCGCCCGTCATCGGTGCTCCTGGCCCGCATCGTGAAACTGACCCACTACCCGAAAGTGGTAGGGCCCCAGCGAAGCCCGAAAGCTCCGCCGGACCCCAAATCACCGTCGTCAGGTCTTGCGAAGCCGCCGCCATGGCGAGTCCAGGAGAAGGCGGAGCCGAGCACGAGACCGAGCGCACCCGGGGTGCGTGAGCGAACGCGCGGAGGCGACAACGCCCTCCTGGGCCGCCAGGGCGGCGGCCGACGAGGCAGCCTGGTTACTTGATCTCGACCTTTGCCCCTTGCTCCTCGAGGGCGGCCTTGATCTTTTCGGCTTCGTCCTTCGTGACCCCTTCCTTGACGGGCTTCGGCGCCGCGTCAACGAGGTCCTTGGCCTCCTTGAGGCCGAGGGCGGTCAGCTCGCGCACGACCTTGATGACCGGGATCTTGTTCGGGCCGACCTCGGTGAGGACGGCGCTGAACTCGGTCTGCTCCTCCGGCGCGGCGGCAACGGCGGCGCCATCGCCACCACCACTCGGGGCGGCCGGGGCAGCGGCAGGAGCGGCGGCGGTGACGCCGTAGCGATCTTCGAAACGCTTGATGAACTCGGACAGCTCGAGCACGGTCATCTTGTCGATCGCCTCGAGCAGGTCGTCCTGGGTCATGACAGCCATGGGTGTCTCCTTATCGAACGTTGTGGGTCGGATGGGTGAAGGGGTGCGTCACGCTTCTTCGGGCGCCTGGGTCCGCTTCTGCTCGGCGACCTGCGCGAGGGCATAGCCCAGGTTGCGCAGCGGCGCGGCGAA
This sequence comes from Chloroflexota bacterium, assembly GCA_034666885.1. Taxonomy (GTDB): domain Bacteria; phylum Chloroflexota; class Limnocylindria; order Limnocylindrales; family CSP1-4; genus SPCO01. Next base: position 2,552 of record JAXDKY010000363.1, on the reverse strand, counting down.
CAGTCCGGCCAGGGTTGCGACCGGCGCCTGCATCCCGCCGGCCAGCCTGGCCAGCAGGACCTCACGCGACGGCAGCGCTGCCAGGCGAGTGACCGCCTCGGCGTCGATGGCCTTGTCGCCCAGGACGGCACCCGTGATCCGCACGATCTTGTTGTACGGGCGTGTGGCGTCCAGGACGGCCTTGGCCGTCTTGGCCTCGTCGGTACCGAACGCGATCGCGGTCGGGCCAACGAGCAGCGGGTTGAGCGCTTCGCCGAGCGTGTCGCCCGCGGCGATGCGCAGCAGGCGGTTCTTCACGACGCGATACCGGACGTCCTGCGTTCGCAGGGCGCGCCGGATCTCGGCGATCTCCTTCACGGTGAGGCCGCGGTATTCGGACACGATCATCGTCCGGGCATTCGCGAGTTCCTCGCGCAGCTCGGCGACGGTCTCCCGTTTGGCCTCTGTCGGCATAGAGCCTCCTTACTTCGGCACGCGGACCGGCGTGCGGCGGCGGGCTGGCCGGGCGTGGCCCGGTCCTCCCCTGCGACGGATCCCATGGCTGCCTCCCGAGGGAGGCATGACCCCGGCTCGCAGGGGCGCGCCCACCGGTGAGGGTGGAGGCACCGACTGCCTCGGCGTGCTCGTCGTCGTCCCCGGCTTCCCTCCCCTTGCGGGCGGGTGGTCCGGTCCGTTCCGACGGATCAAGTCCGGCACGTCGTTCGCCCTGCGGCGATCGGCGCACTACAAACGCAGGCTGTCTGCGGCGGTCCGTCTTTCTTCATCAGATGACGCGCCTCTCGGCCGCCATCGCGTCTGGTCTGCCGGCTACCCGCCGGCGTGGGCTAGGCGACCGCGGCCGCCAGGGTGGCCGGCACGTCGACCTTGATGCCGGGGCCCATCGTGCTCGCGATCGACAGGGTCCGCAGGTACTGGCCCTTCACGCCGGTCGGCTTGGCGCGGTTGACCGCGTCCACGAATGCCGCGAGGTTGTCGACCAGGGCCGACGCCTCGAAGCTGCTCTTGCCGAACGCGACGTGGATGATGGCCGACTTGTCGACCTTGAACTCGACGCGCCCGCCCTTGACCTCGCGGACCGCACGATCGAGATCGAACGTGATGGTCCCGGCCTTCGGGTTCGGCATCAGGCCGCGACGGCCGAGGATCTTGCCGAGCTTGCCCACCATGCCCATCGAGTCCGGGGTCGCGAGGGCGACATCGAATTCGAGCCAGCCGGCCTCGATCTTCTTGACCAGGTCCTCGCCGCCGACTTCGTCGGCACCGGCGCGGAGGGCCTCCTGGGCCTTCTCACCCTGGGCGAAGACGACGACCCGGACGACCTTGCCCGTGCCGTGCGGAAGGACGACCGTGCCGCGGACCATCTGGTCGGCGTGGCGCGGGTCGACGCCCAGCTTGAGGTGCGCCTCGATCGTCGCGTCGAAGGCCACGGTCGTCGTCTGCTTGGCGAGCTCCGCTGCCTCCTCGGGGGTGTACAGCTGCTCCCGGTCGACGAGCTTGACGACGTCCTGGTATTTCTTGCCTCGATTGGCCATCTGTTCCTCCTGTCGGTCGGCGGACCCGACCTTCCCCGTTCTGATGCGTGATCCGCGGTCCGGGGTCTGACCCGCGGCGACTAACGCTATCTCAGTTACCGGTGACCTCGATGCCCATGCTCCTCGCCGTTCCTTCGATCTGGCGCACGGCCGCCTCGACATCGTTGGCGTTCAGGTCGGACATCTTGATCGCGGCGATGTCGCGCAACTGGTCCCTGGTCACCCGGCCGACGTTCTCGCGCTTCGGGGTCTGCGAGCCCTTCTCGACACCGGCCGCCTTGCGCAGCAGGTCCGCGGCGGGCGGGGTCTTGAGGATGAACGTGAAGGATCGATCCTCGAAGATCGTGATCTGGGCGGGGATGATCTGACCGGACTTATCGGCGGTCTTCTCGTTGTACGACTTGGTGAATTCGACGATGTTGATGCCGTGCGGGCCCAGCGCGGTACCGACGGGCGGGGCGGGTGTCGCCTTGCCGGCCGGCAGCTGCAGGGTCAGGACGATGCGGATCTTCTTGGCCACGGGGTTTGTTCCGGTCCTTTCTTAGAGCTTCTCGACCTGCAGGAAGTCGAGCTCGACCGGGGTCTCGCGGCCGAAGATGCTCACCAGGACCTTGACCTTGTTGCGCTCGGGGTTGATCTCCTCGACCGTGCCGATGAACTCGGCGAACGGCCCGTCGGTGACCCGGACGCTCTGGCCCTTGGTGAATGCGACGCGGTACTTGGGAGTCTCGACGCCCATGTGCCGCAGGATCTGCTTGACCTCGGTCTCGTCGAGCGGGATGGGCTCACTGCGGACGCCCGGGATGTTGGCGCCGCCGACGAAGCTCGTCACGCCCGGCGTATTGCGAACCACGAACCAGCTGTCGGGGTCCAGGATCATCTCCACCAGGACATAGCCCGGGTAGACCTTCTTCTGGACGGTGTGGCGCTGGCCCTGGCGGATCTCGATCTCGTCCTCCATCGGAACGAGGACCTGGAAGATCTTGTCCTCCATGCCCATCGACTCGATGCGGTGCTCGA
>JAXDKY010000362.1:0-3275 GCA_034666885.1 Chloroflexota bacterium | reverse complement strand
CCGCGCTCGATCGTGAACTCGAGGTCCTGGACGTCGCGGTAGTGCGACTCGAGCTGCTGGCCGATGCGCTGGAATTCGGCGTAGACCTCGGGCATCTCGGTCTGCATCTGGGCGATCTTCGGCGCGGTCCGGATGCCCGCGACGACATCCTCGCCCTGGGCGTTGGTCAGGTACTCGCCGTACAGGACCTTCTCGCCCGTGTTCGGGTCGCGCGTGAAGGCGACGCCCGTGCCGGAGTCGTCGCCCATGTTCCCGAAGACCATCGTGACGACGTTGACGGCCGTGCCGAGGTCGTTGGGGATGCCCTGGTTCTTGCGGTAGTCGGCGGCGCGCTTGCCGAACCACGACGCGAAGACCGCCTTGATCGCGAGGTCGAGCTGCTCGTTCGGGTCCTCGGGGAAGTCGCGGTCCGTGTCGGCCTTGACGATGGCCTTGAAGTCCGTGACGAGGTCCTGCAGGGCGGCCGCGCTGAGCTCCGTGTCCTGCTTGACGCCCTCCGCCGCCTTGGTCGATTCGAGCGCGTGCTCGAAGCGCTCGCCGCTGACCTCCATCACGATCCGGCCGAACATCTGGATGAAGCGCCGGTAGGCGTCCCACCCGAAGCGCTCGTTGCCGGTGAGCTGGATGAGCCCGTCGACGGTCCGCTCGTTCAGGCCCAGGTTCAGCACCGTGTCCATCATCCCGGGCATCGAGAACTTGGCGCCCGAGCGGACACTGACGAGGAGGGGGTTCGCCGGATCGCCGAAGCCCTTGCCGGTCTCCTGCTCGACTTCCTTGACGGCGGCCAGGACGTCCTCCCAGAGCCCGTCCGGCAGCTGCTCGCCGGCCGCGAAATAGTCGTTGCAGGCCTCGGTGGTGATCGTGAAACCGGGCGGGGTCGGCAGGCCCGCGCTGGTCATCTCGGCCAGACCCGCGCCCTTGCCGCCGAGGAGGTCACGCATGCTGGCGTTGCCCTCCGCACGACCGTCGCCCCAGGCGTAGATGTAGCGCTTGGCAGCTTTGTGCGGCCGGTCGCTGGTCTGGGTCGCGGTCGTAGTCATGGGGCGCCTCCGGGCAGCGTGCGGCGGCCGGTCCCGGGCCGCTGTGAGCATCGATCGTGTCGGTGCGATTGTACCGTCGCGGTATGGCGTCTCCCGGTTGCGAGACGGATACCGCGCCGGGTCTGCGAAACTTGGGGCATGAGCGAACCCTTCGATTTCGACCATTTCGTCGCCCTGCCGCGCCTGTCCGGGCTCCGGCTCTCGCCCGATGGCTCACGCCTGGTCGTCGCGGTCGCGACGCCCGGTCCCGACGGCAAGGACCTCCGGACGGCGCTGTGGCAGGTGGATCCTTCGGGCGAGGCGGCCCCGCGGCGCCTCACCCGGTCCGCGGTGGGCGAGAGCAACGCGGCGTTCCTACCGGACGGCTCGCTACTGTTCGCGTCAGCTCGCCCGGACCCGGATGCCAAGAAGGACGACAAGCCGGACGAGGACCCACCGGCGGCGCTGTGGCACCTCCCGGCGGGCGGCGGCGAGGCCCGATTGCTGCTCGCCCCGCCCGGCGGGGTCGCCGGCTTGAAGGCGGCGCGCGGCTCCGGGACGGTGGCGTTGTTGGCGGCCCTGCATCCGGGCGCCGCGGACTTCGACGCCGACCGGGAGCGCGAGAAGGCCCGCAAGGAGGCCGGAGTCAAGGCGCTCCTGTACGAGAGCTACCCGATCCGCTTCTGGGACCACTACCTGGGCCCGCGCGATGGGCGCTATTTCGTGGCCGACGCCCCGACCGATGACGAGGCTCCCCTGGGTACCGCGGAGGACCTGACGGGGCCGACGGGTGCCGCCCTCCCGGAGCCCGAGTTCGACATCGCGCCCGACGGCCGATCGATCGCGACGACCTGGCGGCGCAACCTGGTCGGGTCCACCGGCGACGACATCGTGGTGATCGACCGGGAGACGCGCGAACGACGCGTGCTGACCGGCGGGGTCGGCTGGTCGGGCGCGCCGGCGTTCTCGCCGGACGGTCTCCGTCTGGCGATCGTGCGCGGTGTCGATGCCGCGCCCGACGTGCCCGAACGGCTCGAGCTGGTCGTCTTCGATCTTGAGAGCGGCGACTCGCGGGTGGTCGCGCGCGGGCTCGATCGCTGGCCGATGGCGCCGGTCTGGACACCGGACGGCGAGGCGATCGTGTTCACCGCCGACGATGGCGGGGGCGTGTCGATCTATCGCGTGGAGCTCGGCCGGGACGCGGGTGACGCGGTCACGCGGCTGGCGGGCGGCGCGGCGTTCAGCGACGTCGAGATCTCGCCCGACGGTGGGACCGTGTTCGCGCTGCGGGCCAACCCGGATCGGCCGCCGCACGTCGTTCGCCTCGATGCGCGCGCTACGGACCAGGAGCCCGTCGAGCTTCGGTCGCCGGCGACACCGGCCGGGGAGCTGCCGCGGGTCGGCGTCCTCGAGCGGGTCTCCGCCAAGGCCGATGACGGCCTCGAGATCGGCTCGTGGCTGCTGCGTCCGGCTGGGGCTTCCGCGGACAAGCCCGCGCCGCTGGTCGTCTTCGTCCACGGCGGGCCGTTGGGGACGTGGGCCGGCTGGTCGTGGCGCTGGAACGCCAACCTGCTCGTCGAGCGTGGGTACGCGGTGCTGATGCCCGACCCGGCCCTGTCGATCGGCTACGGCCAGGCGATGATCGATCGTGGCTGGGGTCGATGGCACGAGCGCCCGTACACGGACGTGATGGCCGCCGTGGACGGCGTCCTGGAGCGCCCCGATGTCGATGCCACGCGGACCGCGCTGATGGGCGGCTCGTTCGGTGGCTACATGGCGAACTGGGTCGCCGGGCACACGGACCGATTCAAGGCGATCGTGACGCACGCCTCGCTGTGGGAGCTGCGCGGCTTCCACGGCACCACCGACGACGGCGTCAGCTGGGAGCAGGAGATCGGCGATCCCTATCGCCAGCCGGAACGCTACGAAGAGCAGTCGCCGCACGCGGCGGTCGGCGACATCAAGACGCCGATGCTCGTGATCCACGGGGAGCTCGATGCGCGCGTCCCCATCTCCGAGGCGCTGCGCCTGTGGACCGATCTGCAGCGCCACCGCGTCGAGGCCAAGTTCCTGTACTTCCCGGATGAGAACCACTGGGTGCTGAAGCCGCGGAACAGCATTGTGTGGCATGACGCGATCATTGCGTGGCTGGATAAGTGGTTGAAGAAGTAGGAGACAGGGGACAGGGGCCGTGAGCGGTCGGTTCGAACGGCTCGGCGAGTGAAGCCGTTTGATTTAACGCAGAGGCGCAGAGAA
>JAXDKY010000361.1:0-6558 GCA_034666885.1 Chloroflexota bacterium | reverse complement strand
AGGCTCCTACCGGCGGGCGCCGTGATCGTCGACGCGATCATGCGGCGGTACGAGGTGGACGCCGTCCGCGTTTCGGAGGAGGGGATGCGCGAAGGCGCGATCCTCGTCGCGGAGCACGCCGGTCGCGCGTGGCGGGATCGGCTCCCGGAGCTCGCTCACGGGTGGCGCCAGTAGGACCCGCGGGTCAGAGGCCGGCGACGACCCGTCCGAGCGTCCTGCGGAACTGCACGCCGGTGACGCCCCGCCAGGTCGGCCCGATCGTGCGACGCAATCGGGCGACTTCCTTCTCGCGATCGACCAGGTAGCGGCCGATCGCTGCCGTCTCGGGGGCACTGAGGTCGGCGGCGTGCTCGAGCAGGAAGGTTCGCGTCATCGAGGCGGTCACGTCGGCGTCGTTCATCAGCCCCAGGTGATCCTGGAGCGCGGTGACGCGGGCGATGAGCGGGTCCGCGTCGGCACCGAGGGCCTCCCGCACGAACTCCACCGAGTAGCGCAGCCACTTGCCCGCGATGCGGAGTTCGTGGAGCGTCGGCACGTCGGCCCAGCGAAGGACGGATTCGTAGCCCCGGACCCCCTCGTACGCCGCCCACACGCGTGACGGCGCCGTGTCGCGGACCCGGTGCGGTTGCACTGGTCCGACCGGGACCACCGCGGCGCCCTCGGTCCGCACGAAATCGATGTAGTCGTCGACCCATCGCCGGAACGCCGGGGAATCGAGCTCGCGCAGCAGCAGCACCCGGGCGTCGTCGCGGTGCTGCCGCCACGCGGCCAGCAGCGGCTCCAGGCCCCGCTGTTCCGCGACCGGCAGGTCGGCGCGGTAAGCGTCGGCCGCCTCGAGCTGGACGTCGAGATCGCGCACCGCCCCGAGCCGCCTCGCGGTCTCCCGCAGGCCATCGCGATAGCGCTTGGTTCGCCCCTTCCGGAACGCCTCGCCGAACACGCGCCACGCCGCGCGCTGGCGACGCGTGGCGACGCGCATCTTGTGGACCGCCTCCGTGTCGATCCCGGCGCGGACCCCCGGTTCGTACTCGAGCATGCGCGCGAGGTGGAAGCGCATGACCTTGCGGCCGGCTTCGGCGATGTGGTCCTCGGCGCCCACGCCGGGCGTCTTGCCGACGACGAGTCGGGGCGCGGGACGGTCCGCCACAGCCGCGGCCGTGGTGGCGACGCGCCCGAACGTGAGTTCTCCCGCTTCGGGCTCGTCACCGGTCGCCCCGTCCACGGCGGCCAGGGCGGCCTCGAGCTTGCTCGTCTTCGCGCGCCGCAGCGTCGGCTCGGCATCGAGGGCGGCGCCGAGCGCCTCGAGCTCCGTCTCGTCGCCCTTCTGCAGCTCGGCTTCGAGCTCGACGAAGCGATCGACGATGCGACCACGGCTCACGACGTCGACCTCGTCGAGGCTCAGCTCGACGCGGCTCTGGCCCGACTTGAGCTGACGCTTGCGACGTAACTGGCGGACGGTCACGAGCTCCACGAGCGGCGCATCGCCGGCGTGCTCGAGCACGAGCGAACGAGCGTCGGACGGCGGCCACTCCACGGGAGCCGCGACGCGGTCGGCGGGACCTTCGAGCTCCTCACGACGGACCGATCCGCCCGGCCCGTCCGTCCGCGCCAGGGACTTCACGGAGACCATCGTCTTGTCCCCGGATCGGCGGAGCCGGACTGCGAAACCGGCCCGGCCAAGGGCGCCGTCGGCGGTGTCGACGTAGCGGTCCTCGAGTTGCAGGGACCGCTGGCGGCCGTTGCTCACCGCGAACGGCCCGACATGGTCGGCGGCCAGCAGGCGCTCGGCCGCGGCCAGCTCGGCGACGCGGTACTTGAGCTCGACCTCGACGGGCCGGGTGTGCTCCTCGGCGGTCACGCCCGCGGGTCCAGCGAGCCTGCTCCGGACCCCGGCCGGCGGGGCGTCGCCGCGACGTGCGCGGACAGCAGGGCGCGATCCTTGAGCACCTCGAACGTGTCGATCGTGCCAGAGCGGCCCTCGAGGACCTCGGTGCGCACCCACGTGGCGTCCGGCTGGAGCTGCCACGATCGCCGGTCGTCGCTGAGCATCAATTCGATGATCTCGGCGATGCGCGCCTTCGCCTCCGTGTCCTCGACCGGCACGACGGCCTCGACCCGACGATCGAGGTTGCGGTCCATGAGGTCGGCCGAGCCGATGTACCACTCGCGGTCGCCGCCGTTCTCGAACCCCCAGATCCGGGAGTGCTCCAGGAACTCGCCGATGATCGAGCGCACGCGGACCCGCTCGGAGATTCCCGGCAGGCCCGGCTGCAGGGAGCAGGCCGCCCGCACGATCAGGTCGATGTCCACCCCGGCCTGCGAGGCGTGATAGAGCGCCTCGATGACGGGCGTGTCGACGATGGAATTGACCTTGAGCACGATCCGCGCCGGGCGGCCGGCCGCGGCGTGTGCGACCACGCGATCGACGAGGGCCAGGAACCCCGACCGGAGGCTGTGCGGCGCGACCAGCAGCCGGCGGAACGTCCGCTGGCGCGACAGCCCGGTGAGCACGTTGAACAGGTCCGTGACATCCGCGCCGATCTCGGGCCTCGCCGTCAGCAGTCCCAGGTCGACGTACAGGCGCGCGGTCTTCGGGTTGTAGTTGCCCGTCCCGATGTGCACGTAGCGGCGCAGTCCCGAGCCCTCGCGGCGGACGACGAGCGCGGTCTTCGAGTGTGTCTTGAGCCCGACCAGGCCGTAGACGACGTGCGCGCCGGCTCGCTCCAGCTTGCGCGCCCAAACGATATTGGCCTCCTCGTCGAAGCGCGCCTTGATCTCGACGAGCACGACGACCTGCTTGCCCCGTTCCGCCGCCCGGATGAGCGATTGCACGATCGGCGAGTCGCCCGACGTGCGGTACAGGGTCTGCTTGATGGTCAGGACGTCGGGGTCGTCGGCGGCCTGCGTGATGAACCGCTCCACCGATGCGGCGAACGAGTCGTAGGGGTGGTGGACGAGGATGTCGCCGGCCCGAATCGCGGCGAACACGTCGGCCGGTTCGTCCTCGTCCGGCGGGATGAGGCGCGGCGGGGTCACCGGGGTCCACGGCTCGGCGCGCAGCTCGGGCCGATCGAGCTCGGCGATGCGCCACAGCGCCGTCAAGTCGAGCATCCCGGCGATCTCGTAGCTGTCGTCGGCTTCGAGCCCCAGTCCGCGTTGCAGCAGGTTGCGCGTCGCCGCGGGCATCGTCCGTTCGACCTCGAGGCGAACGGCCTCGCCGAAGCGGCGCCGGCGGAGCTCCTCCTCGATGGCCATCAGGAGGTCGTCGGCCTCGTCCTCCTCGACCGTGAAGTCGGCGTTGCGGGTGACCCGGAAGAGGTGGGCCTCGACGACCTCCATGCCGGTGAACAGGTCCTGCAGGTTCGCCTCGATGACCTGGTCGATCGACACGAAGTGTTCCGGCTCGACCTCGAGGAGGCGCGGCAGGATCTGGGGCACCTTGACCCGCGCGAACACCCGCTCGCCGGTCTCGGGATCGCGCAGACCGACGGCGATCGAGAGACTGAGGGTCGAGATGTACGGAAACGGATGCCCCGGGTCGACCGCGAGCGGCGTCAGGACCGGGAAGATCTCGTCCAGGAAGCGCTGGCGGAGCGCGGCGTGATGCTCGGGGATGTTGGCGTAGTCCTCGATCTCGATGCCCTCGGCCGCCAGGGCGGCGCGGACCTCGACGAAGATCTCTGAATGCTCCGCGATGAGCTCGAGCACGCGTTCGCGGGCCGCGGCGAGCTGTTCGGCGGGGGTGCGGCCGTCTGGGGCGCGCGTGACGGCGCCGGCGTCGATCTGCTGTCGCAGGCCGGCGATGCGGACCTGGAAGAACTCGTCGAGATTGCCGGCGAAGATCGCCAGGAACTTGGCTCGCTCCAGGAGGGGATTGCGGGTGTCACGAGCCTCGTGGAGGACGCGCGCGTTGAAGTCGAGCCAGGAAAGCTCGCGGTTGAGATAGGGGAGCTCGGGCTCCTCGGTACGGGGCCGTCGGGCGCGTGCCGGTCTCGCGGTGGTGGCGCGGGTTCCGGGCTGGACGGCGGCCATGTCGAGGTACGGCTCCCGATGAGTTTCGTGCGTGTTCAGGGCGTCCCCGAGCGCAAGGGACTGGCCGGCGAGGATATCACGCCCCTCTGGAACGTCCCGAGCGATGCGGCCGCCATTTCTGGGCAACCAAGGGCCGTTGCGCCGCTCAGGGGCGCTAACGGCGAACCTGGCCTGGGACACGGTCGGTCAACCGCCGGGTACGCCGCTCAGCGACGCATCGGACGGCGGAACACGATCCCAAACGTTCAATGAGCCGCCATGCAAAGGATCGACGAAGCAGCTTCGTCGTAAGCGCCGCTGGCCGGCTCGCGGCCGCGGCTTAGGTTTCACCGCGTCGATCAGGTCGAGGTCGGTCTGTGCCTAATCCTCAGCGACGTAGCGGCGTTCGCCGGAGGTCGGGTCGGTCCAGACGCGCATGCGTTGGCGGGTCGTTGGGTCCTCGAAGCGCTCGTCGGTCGGTCGGAAGCGGGGGTCGAGCGACTCGGTGATCGGCTCGCCTCCGCCGGGGCCGTGGCCCGCGCCGCTCCGTTCGGCTTCCGCCGAGCGATAGCGAACACGCTCGAGGACGCCGGCGATGACCAGGACCAGGCCGACGACCATCGCCCAGATGCCCGACGACGCCAGGGCGGGACCCGCGGCCACGCCGACCAACCCGCTCAGGAAAAGGAGCACCCCGATCACGACGATGAACAGCCGCGCTCCGTACGAGCCAGCCATCGCTATTCGATCGTCGTCGGGCTCGGCGCCGGGACGCTGCCGTCGGCTTCGACCACGACCGCGGTCCCGTACGCCACGATCTCGGACATCGTGCCCGACAACTCGGACGAGTCGAAGCGCATCGACAGGATCGCGTTCGCTCCGGTCAGCGTCGCGTTGCGGATCAATCGATCGAGCGCCTGACGCCGGGTGTCCTCGAGGAGGCTCGTGTACTCGTGGATCTCGCCGCCGCCCAGCGAGCGCAGCCCGGCCATGAGGTTGCCGCCGATGCCGCGGCTCCGAACGACCAGGCCGAAGACCATGCCTTTCGAATCGGTGATGCGATGGCCGGGGAGATAGGGCGTCGTGACGACGATCATCGGTGCTCCTCGTGCGTGCCGGCTGCCGCTGGGGCTGAGGGTACGCCACCCCCTGCGCGCCGAGCCGTGCAATCCGGGCACGGGCAGCGGTCGCGCAGTAGCGTGAACGGGTAGTAACCCGTCTTGTGGCCATCGGCCCAGTGGGGCGAGATGGCGTAGTTGCCGACGAGATGCAGGTCGGTCAGCTGGATCTGCTCGGGGGTCAGCGATGGCGCGCTGTCCAGCCACCCCGGCATCCCGGCCTCGCCGCGGCAATAGGCGCACGGGCAGAGCCAGCGCAGGGGCTCGAAGGCGTAGGTCGTGGCATGGCCGTCCGCCCACTCGATCGCCAGGGTCGCGGCGGCGCGGTCGGCGTGGAACTTGACGGGAGTGGTCTCGGCGCTCACGCGATCGATCGTCGCACACCCCGGACCATCGAACCAGCGGCGGGTGCCACGGTGCACGGCTATGCTCGCGACCGTGACCCTCGAGATCGACCGCGTAACCAAGCGATTCGCGCAGACCCTGGCCCTCGACGACCTCACCTTCACGGTGCCCAAGGGCCGCATCTTCGGTTTCCTCGGCGCGAACGGCGCCGGCAAGACGACCACCATGCGGATCTGCCTCGGCATCCTCCAGCCGGACGCCGGCGTGGTCCGTTGGGAGGGCACGCTGTCGGGCGACCTGCCGCGCCGGACGTGGGGCTATCTGCCCGAGGAGCGCGGGCTGTATCCGCGCATGGGCGTCCTCGATCAGCTCGTCTACTTCGCCTCGCTGTACGGGGTCGCACCCGCGGCCGCCCGACGGCAGGCCCTCCACTGGCTCGCCCGCTTCCGCATCCCGGATTACGCGGAACGGCGGGCGGAGGAGCTGAGCAAGGGCAACCAGCAGAAGGTCCAGTTCATCGCGGCGATCCTGCATGGACCCGATGTGCTGCTGATGGACGAGCCGTTCACGGGCCTCGATCCGGTCAATCTCGCCCTCCTCCGCGAAGCGTTCGTCGAGCTGCGCGACGACGGCCGCACGATCGTCTTCTCGACCCATCAGATGGAGGCCGCCGAGGCCCTCTGTGAATCGCTCGCGATCGTCGATCGCGGACGGGTCGTCGCGGCGGGCACGCTCGCCGAGCTGAAACGGACCAGTCGCGCGCGGACCGTCCGGCTCGGGGTCGAGGGCGAGATCCTCCCGAGCTGGCTGACGGCGATCGATGGCGTCGCCGCCGTCCGGCCGGCGGCCGGGTTCACCGAGCTCGAGCTGACGCCCGGCACGGAGCCGCGCGAGGTGCTCGCGAGTGCGCTCGCGCGGGGCGCCCTGGTCACCCATTTCGAGGTCGCCGAGCCGTCGCTCGAAGCCGTCTTCATCGAGCACGTCGGCCATCCGGCCGGCGATGACGCCACGCTGGAGAAGACGCTCGAGAAAGCGATCGACGAGGACGCCGCCTGATGCCGCGCCGCGACCCGCTCCTGCCGAA
>JAXDKY010000360.1:0-3077 GCA_034666885.1 Chloroflexota bacterium | reverse complement strand
GTGCTGCTGGTCGACATGAGCCGCTCGATGCTCCTCCGTGGTTGCTTCCTTGCGGCCAAGAAGGTCGCGGTCGCGCTCGACACCCTGATCCGGACCCAGTACCCGCGCGACCACCTGTCGGTCATCGGCTTCGCCTACTACGCCCGCGAGATCCGACCCGGAGCCCTGGCCGAGCTGTCCTGGCAGGGCTACGAGTACGGCACGAACCTCCAGCATGGGCTGTTGCTCGCGCGCCGGATCCTGGCCCGCGAGGCGTCTGCGAACAAGGAGATCGTCGTCATCACCGACGGGGAGCCGACGGCCCACTTCGAGGGCGGCCAGGTCGAGTTCAGCTACCCGCCGACGCGACGCACGATCACCGAGACCCTGCGCGAGGTGCAGCGCTGCACGAAGGATGGCATCACGATCAACACGTTCATGCTCGAACGGTCGCGGGCGCTCGCCGAGTTCGTGGCCCACATGACGAAGCTCAATCGGGGTCGGGCGTTCTACGCCACGCCGGAGCGCCTCGGCGAATACGTGCTGGTCGACTTCGTCGGGCGCCGCACCAAGCGGGTGTCCTAGGCCCGACTGGACTTCCGGTCACGGCCAGTTGGGCCGCGCGCGACCCGGCGACGACCGAGCCGCCCAACGACTATCGTGGGTCGCAAGCCCGCGGTCCGCGGGCACTGGTCTGTGGAGGGGTCTTCCCCATGGCGTGGCTGTTCCCGTGGTTGCTGTTCCTGCACGTACTGGGGGCCATCGTCGCCTTCGGGCCGACGTTCTCGTTTTCGCTGATCGGCGCGATGGGCGGCGCGGAGCCGCAGCACGCGAACTTCGCGACGCGCGTCACGCACACGCTCACGGACAAGCGGGTCCTGCCCATCGGGTTCACCCTGCCGATCACCGGTCTCGCCATGATGGCCGTCGTGGGGATCAACCCGTTCGAGCAGAAGTTCTGGTGGCTGTCGCTCGCGATCGTGCTCTATATCATCACCTACAGCTACGGGTTCTTCGTGCAGCGCAAGGTGGTCGAACAGGCGATCGAGCTGACCTCGACGCCGCCTCCGCCCGGCGCCAGCGGACCGCCGCCGCAGCTGATGGCCCTCGTCAAGCGCATCCAGCGCGGCGGCATCGGGATGGGGATCCTGCTCGTGACGATCATCCTGTTGATGGTCTTGAAGCCACAGATCTGACGGTCAGGCGCCTACCAGCGCTCGTTCCGGACGACTTCTGCCAGCGGCCGACGACCGCCCTTGTGGCGCGGCCGATCGAGTTCCTCGGGCGATGGCCAGCCGAATGAGATCGCCGCATCGAAGTGCTGCCCAGTTGGCACCCCGAGGATTGCCTTAGCCGCATCGGGCTGCCACATCGAGGCGATGCACGACCCGATGCCTCGACCCCAGGCGGCGAGCTGCATGTTCGCCGCTGCCTGACCGAGGTCGAAGTCGGCCGGCTCGTTGGCGACGAGGGCGATCGCGACGGTCGCGCCAGCAAGGTGACCGGCATAGCGGCCGCACTCACTGAGCGCGCGGAGCGTGTCCCGGTCGCGAACGACGATGAATGTCCAGGGCTGCGAATTGTTACTGCTCTGCGCGCGCCGGCCCGCGTCGAGGATCGCCTCGAGGTCGGCCTCGGGGAGCGATTCCTGTGTGAAGGTCCGGATCGCTCGCAGGGTCCGGATCAGCTCGTCGATGTCCATCGCCCGATCGTATCGCGCCGTACCATGGAGGGCGCGAACGCCAATCTGAGGAGACCGATCACCGATGCCTCACGTCGCGACCTCGACCGCCGACCTGCTCTCGACCATCCGCGCGGCGGCACACCTCGATGGCGACGTGCTCGTCATCGACGACGAGGCGACCTTCCGATCGACCGCGATCCGCGACCTCGCCTGGACCGGGGCCTTTGCGACGGACGAAGCCACGACCGCGGCCGCCCAGTGGATCGTCTGGGAGGCGAGTCAGGCGCTCGGGGCGCATAGCGCCAGCATCCAGGAGCTCTACGTCGCGCGCGGCCGGGGCGAGGTGTCCGGGTTCACGGTGCCGGCCATCAACCTGCGGGCCCAGACGTTCGACATGGCGCGCACCGCGTTCGAGGCGGCCGCCAGCGCCGAGGTCGGCGCGGTCATCTTCGAGATCGCCCGGAGCGAGCAGACCTACACGTTCCAGCGCCCGATCGACTTCGCCACGTCCCTCCTGGCCGGGGCGATCGCCGCCGGCTGGCGCGCGCCGGTGTTCATCCAGGGCGACCACTACCAGTTCAACGCCAAGAAATACGCCGCCGACCCCGAGGCGATGACCGAGGAGATCCGGCGCGCCTGCCGCCTGGCGATCGATGCCGGCTATCGCAACATCGACATCGATTCCTCGACCTTGGTCGACCTGTCCCAGCCGACGCCGGACCTCGAGCAACGTGAGAACTATCGGCGCGCGGCCGAGCTGACCGCCCTGATCCGGACGCTCGAGGCGGACGGCGTCACGATCAGCGTCGGGGGCGAGATCGGTGAGGTCGGGACCCAGAACTCGACGGTCGAAGAGCTGCGGGCCTACCTCGACGGTTACCAGGCCGAACTCCGTGAACGGATGCCGGACGCGACCGGCATCTCGAAGGTGAGCGTCCAGACGGGCACGAGTCATGGTGGGGTGCCGCTGCCCGACGGCGGGGTCGCTGCGGTCAAGCTCGATTTCGAGGTGCTCCGCGAGCTCGGCGAGGTCGCGCGGCGCGAATACGGGCTGGCGGGCGCCGTGCAGCACGGCGCCTCGACGCTGCCGGATGAGCTCTTCCATCGATTCCCCGCCGTCGAGACCGCTGAGATCCACCTCGCGACGGGCTTCCAGAACACGCTGTTCGATCACCCGGCCTTCCCGGAGGACCTGCGGCGGGCCATCGAGAAGTGGTGCTTTGAGAACGCGGCCGACGAGCGCAAGCCCGACCAGACCGACGAGCAGTTCATCTACACGACGCGCAAGAAGGCGATCGGCCCGTTCAAGCGCGAGCTCTGGGACCTGCCGACCAAGGACGAGATCCTCGCCACGCAGCGCCGCAAGCTTTCGTTCCTGTTCACGGAACTCGGGGTCAATGGCAGCCGCGAGATG
>JAXDKY010000359.1:0-10412 GCA_034666885.1 Chloroflexota bacterium | reverse complement strand
ACCTCGCAGTTGCAGTTCTCGAAGTAGGTGCCGTCCAACCGCCAGGCCATGACGAATCCTCCAACAGCGAGCGCTTACGGCGCCCGGGCATCGTGGTCCTGTGGCTGGGCCTCGTCAAGGGCGACGAGGAGGAATCCGACCGATCCCGTCGCCCGTGCGTAGACTGCGCGCGACCCTTTGTTCGTTGGAGCGACCCCGCATGATCTACATCCACGACCGGCGATCGGTGGAGATCTTCGCCCGCGAGGTCATCCCCGCTTTCGCCGGCAGCCGTGCAGCCCGAGCCTGAATGGATCCGACCTCACCGCCCCCCGACGTCGACCTCGAGGCGCTCGTGGTCGATGCGCTCGAACGGCTCCCGCCGGTATTCCGCGACCGGCTCGGCTCGGTCGCGATCGTCATCGAGGATGAGCCGACAGCCGAACAGCTGGCAGCGGTTCGCGCGCCCGGTCTGTACGGGCTCTACCAGGGGATCCCGCGCACGGCCTGGTCCGCCGACCAGATCAGCGTGCCGAGCAAGATCACGATCTTCCGCGGGCCGCTGATGCGCAGTCATCGCACGCCGGAACGCCTGGCCGCGGCCGTCGCGGACACGGTCTACCACGAGATCGCCCACCACTTCGGGATCAGCGATGCCCGCCTCCACGAGCTGCGAGGCGGCCGCTGATGAGCGACCGACCGGTCCGCGGCCTACGCGGCGAACGGGTCTACCTGCGCTCCCTGGAACCCTCTGACGCCGAGGTCATCCACCGCTGGTTCGAGGACACCCGCATCTCGACGCTGATGGGCGATCCGCCCATGAGCCTCGCGGCCCGTCGAGCGCGCTATGAGGACGCGGTCAAGGCTGACGGCCGCGACGTCTTCCGCTTCGTGATCTGCCGGCTCGATGACGATCGGCCAGTCGGACGGATCGACGTGTTCGAGATCGACCGCCAGAACGGGTCGTGTGCGTTCGGCATCACGATCGGCGATCCGGACCTGTGGGGCCAGGGACTGGGCACCGATGCCGTCAATGCGATCGTCGACTTCGCCTTCGGCCAGCTCCGGATGGAACGCGTCTGGCTGGACACGGACGACGGTAACGCGCGGGCACAGGCGGTGTACCGCAAGGCCGGTTTCGTCGAGGAAGGCCGGTTCCGCCGCGCCTTCTACCAGGACGGCCGCTGGAGCGACGACATCCGCATGGCGCTGCTGCGCGACGACTGGGCAGCCCTGCCGCGACCCAAGAGTTGGGACCTGGCGGCCAGGGCGATCGAGGCTGAGGGTGCGGCCGCCGACACGGACTGAGCCACCGCGACAGGGCTTGGCATTTCGACGCCTGCGTCAGGCTCCGAGGAGCCGCTCGACCACCGGCATGAGCCGCTCGACCCACAGTCCGTACTGTTTGCCGCTCGGGTGCAGCCCATCCGCGGCCACGAGCGATGGGTCGTCGGCGGCGCGGAGCGACAGGTCGAAGATGTCGACGAACGCGATCCCTCGCTCGGCCGACCGCCGCTTCATCACGTCGTTGGTGGCCACGATCCCATCGTGCTGTTGGCGAGGGTCGCCGTAGTCGGCGCCGGACGGCGTGACGGTGTAGTCGGGGACGGCGACGGTCACGATGCGATCGCTGGGCAGGCGCGCGAGCAACGCCTCGAGGATCGACACGACGTTCCCCTCGTAGCGCTCGATGGGCACGCCTTGCACCACATCGTTGACGCCGATGAGGACCGTGACGAACTCGGGTTGTAGCGGGTCGAGGGCCGGCAGCTCCTTGGCGATCAGATCGGCCGAGGTGTAGCCGTTGATCCCGAGGTTGGCCACGAGCTCCAGGGTGGAGCTGTCCGATCCCAGCGCACGAACGAGCTGGTCCGAAAAGCGCTCCGACGGCTCGACGGACGTCCCGATCGTGTACGAGTCGCCCAGCGCCACGTAGCGCAGCCCAGCTACGTGGCCGATCAGCGTGCACCCGCCTCGACGGCCCCGACGGTCGCGACCGCCTCGATCAGGAGGTCGACGAAGCGTTCGCGGTCGATCTCCCGCCCGACGTCGACGTTCGGCGGTCGACCGGTCTGGGCGTACAGGTCGACGACCGTCCGACCGCGCGTCAGCTCGCTGGCCGTCTCGACGTCCACGCGATACGGGACGGTCCGGACGAGATCGGGCACGGCGAGGTGGGCGACCGAGACCGCGTCATGGATCGGCGAGCCGTCCCAGCCGTAGCGCTGGGCATGGAACCGGCCGAAGAACCGCAACAGGTCGGCGAACACGCCCGCGACCCGCGTGCCCAGGGCCTCGAGCCGCTCGACGTCGGCCGCCCGGAACAGGGCCTGGTGGGTCGTGTCGAGCGTCATGAGCGTGATCGGCCGGCCGCAATCGAACACGATGCGCGCGGCCTCCGGGTCCTGCCAGATGTTGAATTCGGCGGATGCCGTCGTGTTGCCCTCGGTGATCGCCCCGCCCATCACCCGGATGCTGGCGATCCGCTCGAGGAGCTCGGGGTGCGACCGGACGAGGAGCGCGATATTCGTCAGCGGGCCCACCGCCGCGATCGTCACCGGTTCGGACGACGCCTCGAGGGTGGCGCGGATGAGCTCGATCGCGCCCTCTGGACGTGGCGCGAAGGCCGGTTCGGGCAGGTCGGCGCCCTCGAGACCGCTCGCCCCGTGGACGTTGTCCGCAACGTGCAGCGATCGCCGCAGTGGCCCGGCGGCACCGGCCGCGACCGGGATGTCGGTCCGCCCGAGCAGGGTGAGGACGCGGAGCGCGTTGCGCGTCGTCTCGGGCAGGCCCGCGTTGCCCGCGACCGTGGTCACGGCGAGGAGCCGCAGCTCCGGACGCGCCAGGCCCACCACCAGCGCCAGGGCGTCGTCGTGGCCCGGGTCGCAATCGAGGATGAATGGGATCCTGTCCGCCATCCATGGAGTATGCCCAAGACCTCGGCCATGCGGTACGATGCCCAATCGGTGCCGACCGGGGAGATGCGGTCGGTTCGGTTCCCGCGTCGCCGGCCGCGTTCAGACTGGACCACGGCGGCAGGTTCTGGAGGAGAACGAATGCACAAGCGCTTCGGCTTGACCCTGTTCGCAGGGCTGGCCATCATCGTCGCCGCGTGCGGCCCCGGGGCGGCCACCACCGCTCCCTCGGTCGCCCCGTCTGCCGCAGCCTCGACCGCCCCATCGGAGGCGGCCTCGGAGGCTCCGTCAAGCGAGCCGTCGGCGGCAACGGTCACCTGCGACACCAAGATCAAGGTCGGTCTCGTCACCGACGTCGGTCGGATCAATGACAAGGGCTTCAACCAGTCGGCCTACGAAGGCATGCAGGCCGCCCTCGCGGCGGCGCCCACGTGCTTCGAGACCGAGTACATCGAGACCACCAGCCAGTCCGACTACGCGACCAACATCGCGCAGTTCACCGACAGCGGCTCCAACGTCGTCATCGGCGTCGGCTTCCTGCTCGGCGACGCGTTGGGTGACGCGGCCAAGGCCAACACCGACATCAAGTTCGTCTCCGTCGACGGTGTCCCCGGCAAGGGACACGACGAGACCTGGGCGACGCAGAACGGCGAGTCGCTGTTCTTCGCCGAGGACCAGGCCGGCTACATGGCGGGCGTCCTCGCCGCCTCGCTCTCGAAGAGCAACCATGTCGGCGTCGTCGGCGGCCTCGTCGTCGTCCCGCCGGTCGAGCGCTTCGTCGAGGGCTACATCGACGGCGCGAAGTCGGTGAAGTCGGACGTCAAGGTCGACTTCGTCTACACGACGTCGTTCACCGACCCGCCCCAGGGCAGCAGCGCGGCGAAGCAGATGATCGACAGCGGTGCCGACGTCATCTTCGGCGCCGGTGGCCTGACCGGTAACGGCGCCCTCGAGGCGGCGTGCCAGGCCACGGACGTCTTTGCCATCGGCGTGGACACCGACCAGTTCCTGACCCTCCCGAGCGTGCAGAAGTGCATCGTGTCGTCGGCGACCAAGAACGTCCTGGGCGCCGTCCGCGATTCGCTCCTGCGCATCGCGTCGGGCCAGTTCAAGGCGGGCTTCCACACGGACGATGCCTCGACCAACGGCGTGGGCCTCGCACCCTTCCACGATCAGGACTCCAAGGTCTCCGCTGAGACCAAGACGCTGCTCGAAACGACCCTCGCCGGCCTCGCCGACGGGTCGATCAAGCCGAACGTCACCGTTGACGGAAAGACGCCGGCCCAGTAAGCCGCGTCACATCGTCATCCACCACCGCGAGAACGAGCGGCGGGGTCCTTCGGGACCTCGCCGCTCTCGTTTATCCTGTGCCGACCGTCCGTCCGACTGGAGGCGCTCGTGGCCGAGGTCCCGCCGCACCCAACCCCTGCCGACCCGGCTGAGCCTCCGCACGAGAACGGCACCGGCGGGACCGCCGGCTCCCTGACGGCGGCGACCCCCGATCCGGCGACGGCCGCGGCCGATATCGCGGCCGGCGGCGTGACGATCGACCCGGCCATCGCGGCCCGGGCGACGGCCCCGGCGCTCGAGATGCGCCACATCACGAAGCGCTTCCCGGGCGTGGTCGCCAACGACGGCATCGACCTGTCCATCCGGCCCGGCGAGATCCACGCGCTCCTCGGCGAGAACGGCGCCGGCAAGAGCACGCTGATGAACATCCTGTACGGACTCCTGACGCCCGATGAGGGCGAGATCCTCATGGACGGCCAGCCGGTCCAGATCAGCGGGCCGTCGGACGCCATCGCGCGCGGCATCGGCATGGTCCACCAGCACTTCATGCTCGTGCCGGTCTTCAGCGTCGCGGAGAACATCGTCCTCGGCAACGAGACGATGGCCAACGCGGTCTTCCTCGACGTCCACAAGTCCGAGGGCCGGATCCGCCAGCTGGCGAACCAGCTCGGGTTCGAGATCGACCCGGACGCGACCGTGGGCGACCTGTCCGTCGGGATCCAGCAGCGCATCGAGATCCTCAAGGCGCTGTACCGCGGCGCGAAGGTCCTCATCCTCGACGAGCCGACGGCGGTCCTGACGCCCCAGGAGACCGTCGAGATCTTCCAGGTCCTGCGACGGCTGGCCGCCGAGGGCACGAGCATCGTGTTCATCAGCCACAAGCTGTACGAGGTCCTCGACATCGCGGACCGGATCACCGTCATCCGGCGCGGGAAAGTGGTGGGCGAAGCCGACCCCAAGACGGCGACCGAGGAGGACCTCGCCGAGATGATGGTCGGGCGCGAGGTGTCGCTCGTCGTCGAGAAGGGACCGGCGCATCCCGGCGACGTGGTGCTCGCGGTCGCCGACCTCACCGTCGCGGACGATCGCGGCACGGTCGTCGTCGACGGTGCGAGCTTCGAGGTGCGGGCTGGCGAGATCCTCGGCATCGCCGGCGTGGCCGGGAACGGCCAGGACGAGCTCGTGGAAGCCCTCAACGGCCTGCGCAAGGTGCGCTCCGGCACGATCTCGATCTATGGCGACGACGTCACGAACCATTCCTCCCGCGAGCTTTCGGAGCGTGGCGTCGCGTACATCCCCGGCGATCGGCAGCGCTACGGGCTCGTCCTGGTGTATCCGATCAAGGACAACCTGGTCCTGACCGACTACTACCACCCGCCCTACTCGCGCCGCGGCATCATCGACCAGCGCGCCATCGCCAAGCGGGCCAGCGAGCTGATCCCCGAATTCGACATCCGCACGCCGTCAGCCGACGTGCCGGCCTCGACGCTGTCCGGTGGCAACCAGCAGAAGCTCATCGTCGCCCGCGAGTTCAGCCGCGACCTGAAGCTGCTCGTGGCCGACCAGCCCACGCGCGGCATCGACGTCGGCTCGATCGAGTTCATCCACAAGCAGATCGTCGCCAAGCGCGATGCCGGAACGGCCGTCCTGCTGGTCTCGGCCGAGCTCGACGAGATCATGGAGCTGTCCGATCGCATCGGGGTCATGTATCGCGGCCGGCTGGTCGCGATCCTCGACGCCGAGACGGCCGAAAAGGATCGGGTCGGGTTGATCATGGCCACCGGCAACGCCGAGGTGGCGGTATGACCGAGACCGCGAATCCCGGCGCGACCGGGATGAACGTCGACCCGACCACCCTCCTGGGTGGAGCGGGCTCGCTCGGCCGCCAGCTGCTCGTCACGACGATCGCGATCCTGCTCGGCCTCCTGATCGGCGCCGTCCTGATCATCCTGTCCAGCCTCATCGGCCCGGCCCACAAGTTCGACCCGACGCTCCCCATCACGGCCTACACGGCACTGCTCGAGGGCGCGCTCGGTGGGCCGAAGGCCATCGCAAACACACTGAACGCGGCCACCCCGCTGATCTTCGCCGGCCTGTCGGTCGCGTTCGGGTTCCGCGCCGGCCTGTTCAACATCGGCGCGAACGGGCAGCTGCTGGTCGGGGCATTCTGTGCGGCGGTCGTGGGGAACGCCGTCACTGCACCGTTCCCCATCGCGGTCACCCTCGCGCTTCTTGCCGGCGGGCTCGGCGGGGCTGCGTGGGGCTTCATCCCCGGCGCCCTCAAGGCCTGGCGCGGGGCGCATGAGGTGGTCACCACCATCATGCTCAACAGCATCGCGTACCTGCTGCTGAACCTGCTCGCCAGCGGCATCTTCAAGGACCCGACGGCCACCTTCCCGCGAACGTCCGACATCTCCCCGGGTGCGGTGATCCCGATCATCCTCGAGAACACGCGCCTCCACGGCGGCATCATCCTGGCCAGCTTGACCGCGATCGTGGTCTGGTTCCTGCTGTTCAAGACGACCCTCGGGTTCGAGATCCGGACCGTCGGCGCCAATGCGAGCGCGGCCCGCTACGCCGGCATCCGGCCGGCGTTCATCACGATCCTGACGATGAGCATCGCCGGTGGGCTCGCGGGCCTCGGCGGCAGCGTCGAGATCCTGGGAATCACCAAGAACTATCCGGCCGAATACATCGTCAACTACGGCTTCGATGGCATCGCGGTCGCTCTGCTGGGACGGGCCCACCCGCTCGGGGTCGTCGGCGGTGCGCTCCTGTTCGGCGTCATGCGCGCCGGCGCGGGCTCGATGCAGCGAGCGACGGAGATCCCGGTCGACATCATCAGCATCGTCCAGGGCGTGATCCTCCTCTTCGTGGCCGCCCAGATCGTCATCGAGCATCTGCTGCCACGCGCGCGTGGCCGCCGGCGCGGCGAGCCCGCCCCGGCCGCGGCGTAGGTCGATGTCATGACCGCCACCACGCCGTCCATCGTCCTTTCCCGCCGGGATCCGAAGGTCCTCTGGGGCGGCGTCACCGTCGTCATCGTGGTCCTGGCCTTGCTCGCCCTTGCCCTCGACGTGCCCTACCTCGGCAGCTTCGTCGACTGGCTCATCAACCGCGTCCCACCGCTCTCGTACCTCATCGTCCAGTACGCCGTGCCGATCGCCTTCGGGGCCCTGTGCGGCGTCATGTGCGAGCGGTCGGGGGTCGTCAACATCGGGATCGAGGGGATGATCCTGACCTCGGCATTCGTCGCGTTCCTGACCGGGGCCTACCTGCATCCGATCGTCGGAGCGCCGCTGGCGGCGATCTTCGGGATCGTGGCCGCGATCGTCGCGTCCATGCTGCTGTCGACCCTGCACGCCTGGCTGTCGATCTCGATCAAGGCCGACCAGATCATCAGCGGCACGGTCATCAACATCCTGGCTCTGGGCGGCACCGCGTTCTTCAACCAGCTGCTCGTGTCGACGAGCGGGCTGTCCGGGACCAATACGCTGCCGCGGTTCGACGTGCCCAACGAGATCGCCGCTATCCCTCTCGTCGGGCCGATCGTGAACGCGCTGCTCAACCAGGGTCCGATCGCGATGAGCCTGATCCTGTTCGTGCTGGGGCTGCAGGTCCTGTTGTTCCGGTCGCGCTGGGGTCTGCGGACCCGCGCGGTCGGCGAGCATCCCAAGGCGGCCGACACGGTGGGCATCGACGTCATCCGGACCCGCTACCGGAGCGTGATCCTCGGCGGAGTGTTCGCCGGCCTCGCCGGGGCCTACCTGACCCTCGAGCAGTTCAACTCGTTCCAGGACAACATGACGGGCGGGGTCGGGTTCATCGGGCTCGCCGCGATGATCTTCGGGCGGTGGACGCCGCTCGGGGCGTACGGCGCGGCCCTCCTGTTCGGGACCGTGCAGTCGATGCAGCTGGCGGTCCGCATCTCGCCGCCGAAGGGCGACCTCGGGGCGATCATCTCCACGATCCCACCGCAGATCTTCGGCATGCTGCCGTACATCTTCACGATCATCGTGCTCGCTGGCGTCGTCGGTCGGGCCATCCCGCCGGCCGCCGACGGCATCCCCTACGACAAGGAGGCCCGGGGCTGACGAACGAGACGCAGTCCAAGGCCGACCGCGCGGCCGAGCGCGCCGCCGAACGCGACCGCGCGACGGCCTTCCTCGACCTGCAGGAGGGAACCGGACCCGTGCACGTCCTCGACGACGCCGGGATCGAGGTCGTCCTGCGCGCGACCCGGAGGATCGCCGTGATCGGCGCCTCATCGGACCCGGCACGTCCGTCGTTCAGCGTGTTCCGCTACCTGCTCGCCCAGGGCCTCGAGTGCGTACCGATCAACCCCAACGAACGGTCGATCCTGGGCATCCCGGCGTTCCGCGACCTCGCCGAGGCCGTTCGCGAGACCGGCCCGTTCGACATGGTCGACGTCTTCCGCCGATCCGAACTGTGCGTGCCGCACGCGGAGGAAGCGGTCGCCACGGGTGCGCGCTGTCTCTGGTTGCAGCTCGGTGTCGTCAACTGGGACGCGGCGCGCATCGCCGCGGCCGGCGGCCTGTCGGTCGCGATGGACCGCTGCACGGCCATCGAGTGGCGTCGGCTCCGGGTCCGGGGTTAGGGTCCGGCCGACCGTCCGACGGTCCGTGGGTCCCTTAGCGGATCAGGAAGCCCACGAAGATGAGCACCGCCCCGACGATGGCGGCGGCGGCGCCGATCTGGGCCTGGCGCCGCAGCATCGCCATCGCGACCGAGGCGCCCGTGGTCTCGTGGTTGCGCAGGCCGCCGCGCCACGACTCGTAGCGGGCCACGTTCTCGTCCTGCGCCTTGAGCGCCTGGTAGCGCGCCCACGGGCCCTTGGCACGCAGGTAGCCGATGGCGACCAGCACCGCTCCGCCGGCCCACAGCACGAGGTTGATCGGTCCCATCCGCTCCCCTACTCCGCGCGATCGAGGCGTTCGCGGACCGCCGCCTGGACGATCGCCGCGTTCGCCTGGCCACGCGTGGCCTTCATGACCTGGCCGACGAGGAACCCGACGGCCTGGACCTTGCCTGCTCGGTAGTCGGCGACGGCGGCCGGGTTCGCGGCCAGCACCTCGTCGACGGCGGTCCCGACGGCCCCGCTGTCCGAGATCTGGCGGAAGCCTCGCGTCGCGATGATCGTGGCGGCTGGCTCACCGGACTCGACGTGCGCCTCGAAGACCTCCTTCGCGTTGGAGCGCGAGAGGTCCCCTGCCTCGACGGCCCGGATGATCGCCGCGAGCTCGGCGGCCTCGACCCGCACCGCTGCGTCCGCAGCCGCGCCCTTGCGCAGACGCAGGTACTCCCCGGTGACCCAGTTCGCCACCGACTTCGGAGCGATGCCCTCAGCGGCTGCCAGCGTCGCCTCGAACAAGGCCGTCGCGTCGGGATCGGCGGTCAGCACGGCCGCGTCGTACCCGCCCAGTCCGAGGGCGGCCTGGTAGCGGGCCCGTCGAGCGCCCGGCAGCTCGGGCATCACCGCACGCAGCGCGTCCAGCCACGCCGGATCGACGTGGAGCGGCGGCAGATCCGGCTCGGGGAAGTACCGGTAGTCGTCGGACGTCTCCTTGGAGCGCATGTGATAGGTCTCGCCGCGCTCGTCGGACCAGCCACGCGTCTCCAGGGCCAGCGTCTCGCCGGCGTCGAGCGCCGCGGCCTGGCGGTCGATCTCGAACTCGATCGCTCGTTCGACGGAGCGGAACGAGTTCATGTTCTTGACCTCGACCCTCGTACCGAATGCCTCGGTGCCACGCGGCCGGAGCGACACGTTGGCCTCGACCCGCATCTGGCCGCGCTCCATATCGGCGTCCGAGGCGCCGATCGTCCGCAGCAGCAGCTGGAGCTCCTCCGCGTAGCGGCGAGCCTGCTCGGCGGTGCGGATGTCGGGATCGGTGACGATCTCCATCAGCGGGGCACCGGACCGGTTGAAGTCGACGAGGCTCACCTTCCGACCCTGGGCATCGGTCGCATGGACCAGCTTGGCCGTGTCCTCCTCGAGATGGGCGCGGGTGATCCCGATCGTGAACGGGCCATCGGACGTCTCGATCGCCAGCCGGCCCGCGGACGCCAGCGGCAGGTCGTACTGGCTGATCTGGTAGCCCTTCGGCAGGTCCGGATAGAAGTAGTTCTTGCGATCCCAACGCGTCGCGTCCGGGGTCGTCGCCTCGACCGCGAGTCCGGTGGCCAGCACGTGCTCGACGGCACGCCGGT
>JAXDKY010000358.1:0-7584 GCA_034666885.1 Chloroflexota bacterium | reverse complement strand
CCTCGACGAGCAGCTCACCCATGTGCGAGAGGTCGAACAGGCCTACCCGCTCGCGGACCGCCTTGTGCTCATCGAGGATCGAGGTGTACTGGACGGGCATCCGCCAGCCGGAGAATTCGATCATCCGCGCGCGGAGCGCCGCGTGCCGATCGGCCAGCGGCGTGTCGTGGATGACCTGGGACTTGACGGCCGCGTCGGTCACGAGGCGGCGTCCGCCGTCGTGCGCTCTTCGGTCCCCGGATCGGCGCCGGTCCTCCCGCTGGCGATCACGTTCGCGGCATGGGCGACGAGGGCGCGCTCGGTCTCGAAGGTCAGGATCGACGCCGCCTCATCGAAGTCGATCCAGCGGACCTGCTCGAACTCGTGGTCGTGCCGCTCGAGGTCGCCGCCGGTCGGCTCCATGAGGAAGTAGTGCACGGTCTTGTGGATGCGCGTCCCGGACTGGACGAAGCGGTATTCGATGGCGTGCAGGGCGCCAGTGATCCTGACCTCCAGCCCGGTCTCCTCGCCAACCTCGCGCAGGGCGGTCTCCTCGGTCGTCTCGCTGCGCTTGGGGGTTCCCTTCGGCAGCGTCCACGTGCGCCCGTCGCGCTCCCGCCGGCGACTACCGATGACGAGTTGTGGTCGACCGGCCTCGTACCGGACGACGATGCCGCCAGCAGAGGTGGCGGTCGCGGTCCTCAGGCGTGCCACGGCGCCGTGGCGGCGCGGGGTCGCCGGCCCGGACCGGACCGACCGGCGCGGGACCAGTGCATCTCGACCTCGGGACGGAGTCGACCGTTGCGGATCCGAGCCCGGGCGGGCGTCGGCCCGCGCCAGCCCGCCCGCAGGCGGGCGAACGGACCTGCCTCGGAGCCGCGGAGCTCGGTCTGTCGAGCGGCGACCGCGGAGAACGACGTCGTCGCGCCGATGCCCAGTCGCCGCTCGCGAGCCCGGCTGGACGGGCGAACGAAACGGGCCGCCGGCCGAGCCGCGTACTTGGCGGCGATGCTGTGTCCCATGGGCCGCAATGGTACTGCCTCAGTGCGCCCTTGCAAGCGCTGCAACGACGGTTGCGGTCATCGCGGACGCGGTCTCCGGTGCCAGCGAGCCACGCTCCTGCGCCAGATCGATCTCGCGACGCGCCGCAGCGGCATACAGGTCGAGCACATCCGGGGCGTGCGCGGCCAACGCCGCGAGGTGCGTTTCGAGCGTCCCGATGTCGCCGCGCGTCATCGGGCCGGTCAGGGCGGCGCGGATGCCGAGCGCCCGGGCGTTGCCGAGCGTGCCCTCGATCAGCGGGCCGTAGATCGCGAGCGACCCGGCTTCATCGAGCCCGGCGACCGCCCCCAACTCGGCGATGGCGTCGAGCAGGGCGATGAAGCCGCCGGCGGCGAGCACGGCGGCGGCGTGGTAGGCCGCCTTCGAACCGGGCGCCAGGCGGACGGCTGTGGCGCCCAGCCGCTCGGCCATCGACGACAGCAGGGTCGCCAGCTGGTCGTCGCCCTCGATCGCGACCGTCGCCCCATGGAGCGCGGCGATCGCCCGTTCCGTGTCGGCGAACGCGACCAGCGGATGGAATGCCCCGATCTGCGTGCCGGCCGCCATGGCCGGAGCGAGCACCTCCGCGCCGAGCGCACCGCTCGTGTGGACCATGGCCTGCCCGCCGTACATCCGGATGCCACTCGCCAGCTTGGGGATGACGTCATCGGGCACGGCGAGGATGATCAGCTCGACTTCCTCGACGAGGGCCTGCGGCTCGACGAAGGGACGGGCGCCCTCGACCAGGCTCGTGAACCGCTGCCGGCGGCCTTCATCGCGGCTGGCGACCGCGTGGATCGGCCAGCCGGCGCGACTCAACGCGACCCCGAGCGCGGTCCCGACCGCCCCCGCCCCGACGATGCCCGTGTAGGGCGTCTCACCCGGCGCGGCGTGGTGATGAGGATGGGCGTGGCCGTCCGGATGGACCTCGTCATCGCCGTGCCGATGATGACCAGGCGGCAACGGATCGAGGTCGATGCCGGCCGCCTTGATGGCCGCCTCGGTCTCCGTCCACTCCCGGGCGGCCGACTCGCCGGGGAGGTCGCCCCACGCCTTCACCGGTCGGTCATCCGTCGGGCGCGGTACGCTTGCACGGACCGAGTGTAGCGAGCCGACGGAGATGGACACGTTGTCACGGATTGACCCTTTCGACGCCCGCGCACCGCTCGGACCGGGCCTCCCGGACCTGTATCGGGTATCGGTCCTGGACGCCGCGACCGGCGATGCGCCGCTCCCCGTGACGGTCACGATCCTGCTCGAGAACCTGCTCCGTCACGCCGGCGGCGGCATCGTCGGCGGTGCCGATGTCGAGACCCTGGCGTCGTGGCGACCGGGCAGGGCCGCCGAGGCCGAGATCCCGTTCATGCCCTCACGGGTCCTCATGCAGGACCTGACCGGCGTCCCCGCGGTCGTCGACCTCGCAGTGATGCGCGACGCCATGGCGGATCTGGGTGGCGACCCTTCGAGGGTCAATCCCCTGGTCCCGGTCGACCTGGTGATCGACCACTCGGTCCAGGTCGACCGCTTCGGCACGACCGACTCGTTCCGGTTCAACGTCGAGCGCGAGTACGAGCGCAACGGCGAGCGCTACCAGCTGCTGCGCTGGGCCCAGACCGCCTTCCGGAACCTGCGCATCGTCCCGCCCGGGACCGGCATCGTCCACCAGGTGAACCTGGAGTTCCTGGCGCCGGTGGTCGACGATCGCGACGGCGTCGCGTTCCCGGACACGCTGGTCGGCACCGACTCGCACACAACGATGATCAACGCGCTCGGCGTGCTCGGGTACGGCGTCGGGGGCATCGAGGCCGAGGCCGTCCTGCTCGGCCAGCCGCTCTACCAGCCGATGCCGCACGTCGTGGGGGTGCGCCTGAGCGGCGAACTCCCCCATGGCTCGACCGCGACCGACCTGGTTCTCGTCGTCACCGAGATGCTGCGGCGCCACGGCGTCGTCGGCGCCTTCGTCGAATTCGCCGGCGACGGCCTGGCCGGGCTATCCCTCGCCGACCGGGCGACCATCAGCAACATGAGCCCCGAGTTCGGGGCGACGGCGACGCTCTTCCCCATCGACGACGAGACGATCTCGTACCTGCGCCTGACGGGTCGCTCACCGGAACGGGTCGACCTCGTCGAGCGGTATGCCAAGGAGCAGGGCCTGTGGCGCGAGCCCGGCGACGGCCCGGCGTTCGACGAGGTGCTGACACTCGACCTCGGCTCGGTGGAGCCGTCGGTCGCCGGCCCACGACGGCCTCAGGATCGCGTACCGCTCGAATCGCTGCGCGAGAACTTCCGCTCGAACTTCCCCGACAAGCTGGTCGACGTCTCGGTCCCGGTGATCATCGAAAGCGCCGAGGACGCCCGCGACGATGGGGATTCGGTGGAGCAGGCGTCGGCCGAATCCTTTCCGGCCTCGGATTCGCCTGCCTTCGCATCGAGATCGGGTGACGAGCCCCCGCCGCCGGCCGAGGCCGTCCCCGAGGACGCGGCGGTCGACCACCGGCGCGAGTACCCCGGCATCGACGTGACCGTCGGCGGCCAGACGGTCACCGTACGGACGGGCTCGGTGGCGATCGCCGCGATCACTTCCTGCACGAATACCTCGAACCCGACGGTCATGGTCGGGGCCGGTCTCCTCGCGCGAAACGCGATCGCGCGTGGCCTGCGGGTCGCGCCGACGGTCAAGACCTCGCTGGCGCCGGGCTCACGGGCCGTGACCGGCTACCTCGAATCCGCCGGCCTGATGGCGCCCCTCGCGGAGCTCGGGTTTGCGCTGGCCGGCTACGGCTGCACGACGTGCATCGGCAATTCGGGCCCGCTCGGCCCGGAAGTCGCCGAGGCCATCGAGCACAACGACCTGATCGTGGCGGCCGTCCTGTCCGGCAACCGCAACTTCGAGGGCCGCATCCATCCGCTCGCGCGCGCGAGCTACCTCGCGTCGCCGCCCCTCGTCGTCGCCTTCGCACTGGCAGGACGCGTGGACATCGACCTCACCACCGAGCCCCTCGGCGTGGGATCCGACGACCAGCCCGTCTTCCTGGCGGACATCTGGCCCGCGCCGGAGGAGATCCGGTCCGTGATCGCGGACTCGATCGACCCGGAGCTGTTCCGCCAGACCTACGCGGTCGTGTTCGAAGGCGACGAGCGTTGGCGGGCCCTGCCCATCCCGCAGGGCGATCGCTACGCCTGGGATCCGGCCTCGACCTACGTCGCGAAGCCGCCGTTCTTCGAGGGCCTGTCGTTCACGGCCCGTGACCCCGAGGACATCGACGGCGCTCGAGCGCTCGCCGTGCTCGGCGATTCGGTAACGACCGACCACATCTCCCCTGCCGGCTCGATCGCCCCCTGGTCGCCCGCCGGCCAGTGGCTCCAGGCGCACGGGGTCGGGCCGCTCGAGTTCAACTCCTATGGCGCGCGCCGCGGCCACCACGAGGTGATGATGCGCGGCACGTTCGGCAACATCCGCCTGCACAACCGGCTGGCCGCCGAGGGCAAGGAGGGGCCGTACACGGCCCATCTGCCGTCGGGCGACGAGATGTTCATCTACGACGCCGCCATGCGCTATGCAGCGGAGGGGGTGCCGCTGGTCATCCTGGCCGGCCGCGAATACGGGTCGGGTTCGTCGCGCGACTGGGCGGCCAAGGGCACCACGCTCCTCGGCGTGCGGGCCGTCATCGCCGAGTCGTACGAGCGGATCCACCGCTCCAACCTGGTTGGCATGGGCGTGCTGCCCCTGCAGTACAAGCCCGGCGACACGGCCGCGTCGCTGGGGCTTACCGGGCGCGAGAGCTTTGCCGTCCTCGGGCTTGCCCAAGGGCTGTCGCCGCGCCAGTCCGTGACCGTGGTGGCGACGCGCGACGCCGCGGCGGGCGGCGATGGCGGCGAGATCCGGTTCGAGGCGATCGCCCGGCTGGATGGCCCGATCGAGGTCGACTACTACGGCGGTGGCGGGATCCTGCCGGCCGTGCTGCGGCGGCTGGCGACCGAAGCGTAGGCACGTCGCGGAGCTCGGGCGACGCGCGATCCGGGTCGCGCGAGGAACGAAGAAGCCCCCGGGGGAGGACCGAGGGCTTCATCGTGGAGGAGGATTGTCGTCGTTCTGCCCTTGAGACGCGGAACCCAGGCTTCGCGTTACGCCGTCGCGACGACTCCGTGGCACGGATGAGCCGCGGGTCTTGCTAGGCTCCCGACCGTGACCGACGCCGCCCGCACCGTCCAGCGCACGTACCTCGTCCTGACCCTCCTGACGACGCTGGCCACGTCGTTCATCTGGGGGATCAACACCCTCTTCCTGCTCGATGCCGGCCTCAGCAACACCGAGGCGTTCGCGGTCAACGCCTTCTTCTCGGTCGGCCAGGTCATCTTCGAGGTCCCGACCGGCGTCATCGCCGACACGCGTGGCCGGCGTTTCTCCTTCTTGCTCGGTGCGGCGACGCTGCTGGCATCCACGCTCCTGTACGTGGTCATGTGGCAGATCCACGCGTCGCTGCTGGGCTGGGCCCTCGCGTCGGTCCTGCTCGGTCTCGGGTTCACGTTCTTCTCCGGGGCCACCGAGGCGTGGCTCGTCGATGCACTCGCCGCGACCGGATATGTGGGCGGCCTGGAGTCGGTGTTCGGGCGTGCCCAGACGGTCGGTGGGGCAGCGAGCCTGATCGGTTCGGTGCTCGGCGGGATCGTCGCCCAGGCGACCGACCTCGCGGTGCCCTACATCCTCCGGGCCGCCATCCTCGGCATCACGCTGGTCGTCGCCTTTCGCTTCATGCATGACCTTGGGTTCAAGCCCAGGCACGGGGCGAACCCCGTCGACGAGGTGCGGGTCGTCCTGCGCGGCTCGATCGATGCCGGCTGGCGCAACCCGCCCGTGCGCTGGCTGATGCTCGCGGCACCGTTCACGACCGGCGTGGGCTTCTACGCCTTCTATGCCGCCCAACCGTATCTGCTCCAGCTCTACGGCGATCCGGGCGCTTACGGGATCGCGGGCCTGGCCGCCGCCATCGTCGCCGGAGCGCAGATCGTCGGCGGCCTGACCGTGCCACGCGTGCGACGGCTGTTCGCCCGGCGCACCGACGCGCTGTTCGTCGGCGGGATCGCGAATGTCGCGCTGCTGGGCCTCATCGGGTTGACGTCGAGTTTCACCGTAGCCCTCGTCCTACTCGCCGGGTGGGGCCTCGTCTTCGCGCTCGGTGCTCCGCTGCGCCAGGCGTTCATCAACCGCGCGATCCCATCCGAGCAGCGCGCGACGGTCCTGTCCTTCGATTCGCTCGTCGGCTCGATCGGTGGGGCGGTCGTCCCACCGGGCCTCGGCCGGGTCGCGGACGTGAACGGCTACGGGCCGTCGTACCTGGTCACGGCCGGCATCCAGGTGCTGGCCCTGCCGTTCGTCCTGCTCGCCCGGCGCGAGCGCGCCCCATCCGACCCGATCAGCGACGAGGAGCCCGCCCCACTGGCCCAGGCGTGATCCGAGCGTCTGTTCAGAGGGCGGCGACCGCCGCCTCGAGCCGGGTCGTGGCCGCGGCATGGTCCGTATCGGCATCGAACCAGATCGGATCGCCGAGCACCAGCTCGACATCGCCTCGCAGCGGCGAGGGCCAGCGGCGTCGATCGATCCAGGACATCTCATGGATGAGGATCTTCACGGGAACGACCGGGGTCCCGCCCTCCACGGCGATCAACCCCGCGCCGGCTTTGAACGCTTGAAGCGGCCCACCGAGAGTGAGCTTCCCTTCCGGGTAGAGCAGGATGTTGAAGCCGCGATCGAGCCTGGCGCCGAGCAATTCGAGACTCTTGCGCACGCCGCCCTCGCGCGCGAGTGGGAACGCATTCGCGATGACCGACGCGAGGACACCCTGCACCGGGTTGTCGTAGATGGTGTCTGCCGCCGCCGCGACCGACAGCTTCCAACGCACCCCGAGCGGCAGTCGGGTGAGGATGATGGCGTTGTCCAAGTGCAGGCAATGATTGGGCGTGAACAGCACAGGCCCCTGGATCCCATCAAGGCGCTCGAGACCCGTCGTCCTGATCCGGTAGAACAGATGGATGAACGGGTAGATCAGGAGCACCTGCGTCGCCAGGCCGACGGCGCGGACCACGGGGCTCAGCGGCCAGCCCCAGGATCCGGGCTTGCGTTTGGTGGCGCGAGCTGCCTCGACGAGCGCGATCAGGTCCGCGACGGTCGCGTCCGGGTCGAGCGCGTCGTCGTCGACGAACACTCCGAGCTCCTCCTCGACGACACCGAGGAGCTCGACGCGCCGCAAAGAGTCGAGGTTGAGATCGCTCGACAGCCGGGCGTCGGGCGCGACGGTCGCCGGGTCCAGCCCGCCGACGCTCGCGACGATCGCGGTCACCGGATCGACGTCGGGGCCGGGCGCGGCGTGCATGGGGGCCGGGCCTGTGATGCCTGGATGGTCCGGCGTCATCGCCGCGAGCCGCGCAAGAACCTCCGGCTTTCTGACCTTGAGCGTGTGGGTCCGGGGTAGATCCGGGTCCGGCCAGATGGTCACGCCGCGGATCTGTTGATGGGGGGCCAGCTTTGCGTTGGCGCTCTTGACGATGTCGTCGCCGATCGATCCA
>JAXDKY010000357.1:0-15165 GCA_034666885.1 Chloroflexota bacterium | reverse complement strand
TCGGCCGGGCTGGCGCGCCTTTCCCCGCGCGAGCACGATGTCGTCCGCCTCGTTGCGGACGGCCGCACGAACGACGAGATCGGCTCGGCCCTCCAGATCGGCTCGAAGACCGTGGAGACGCACCTCGCCCGCCTGTTCGAGCGACTCGGGGTGGCGTCACGC
This sequence comes from Chloroflexota bacterium, assembly GCA_034666885.1. Lineage (GTDB taxonomy): Bacteria > Chloroflexota > Limnocylindria > Limnocylindrales > CSP1-4 > SPCO01. The sequence continues at coordinate 15,003 of JAXDKY010000357.1, read as the reverse complement.
ACGGAGCTCGCGATGCGCGCCGTCCGCGAGGGCTGGCTCGATGTCCCGCCAGATCGCTGAGTCGATCGATCGTCCTCGATGGCGCAAGCCGATTCCGGCAAGTTCCGCTCGCGCTGATGGGTCTTTTGGGTAGTTGTGAGTACAAAGTCGGGGTCTAGCCTATGAGCAAGGTCTGAGGAGCGTCCCTTGACCGCCGGCTCGATCGGACCGGCCATCTCGGCGGCTGCGCCGACAGACCTCGAACAACTGCACACCGCTTTCCGTCCCGGGCCTGGGCGAGCGGCTCGAAAGAGTGCTTGAGTCCCGTGTTGGAGAGCGGTTCGCCATGAACATCCCATTCCCTGACGCCCCGGTCCTGTCGCCACACCTTGCTCGGGCCGACGTCCTCGGGACGCAGAGGCAGCCCATCGGGGCGGCGACGGCAACGCCGGCCGCCCCGTGCTGAAGTTGCGCGACGGCGAGGTCAGCGCGGACTCCGGTGCGAAATACCGTGGGCTGCTCGAAGCCGCGCCGGATGCAATGGTCGTCGTGAACCAGGGCGGCCAGATCGTCCTGCTCAACCTCCAGGCTGAGAAGCAATTCGGCTACCACCGCGAAGAGCTTGTAGGCCAGCCGGTCAAGAACATCATCCCCGACGGCTTCGCCGAGCGGCTCATCGCTGACGACCTGCGCTCCGCGGAAGACGCGCTGGCCCAGCAGATCGGGACGGGTATCGAGCTCGTGGGCCGGCGCAAGGACGGCAGCGCGTTCCCGATCGAGATCATGCTGAGCCCGCTCCGCAGCGCCGAGGGCGTCCTCGTGACCGCCGCGATCCGCGACATCAGCGTGCGCAAGGCCGCAGAGCAGCACCTCACCCAGATGGAGGGGAGCCGCCAACTGGTCGAAGAGGAGCTCCGCCAGAGCGAGGAGCGCTATCGCATGCTCCTCGACGGGATCGAGGACTACGCCATCTTCGTGATGGACCCGCACGGCGAAGTCGTCAGTTGGAATGCCGGCGCGGAGCGGATCAAGGGTTACCGGGCCGACGAGATCATCGGTCGCAACTTTTCCTGCTTCTTTCCGCCGGAGGACGTCGACCGGGGTCGGCCGGTCGAGGTGCTCCGGATGACTGCCGAGACTGGCCGGCGGGAAGAACAGGGCATGCGCGTCCGCAAGGACGGGTCTCAGTTCCTGGCGAGCGTTACGCTCACCGCCCTGCGCGGCCCGACGGGCGAGCTGCGTGGCTTTTCTGAGTTCAGCCACGACCTCAGCGCGAGCAAGGAAGCAGGGGCAAAGTACCTGGGCCTGTTGGAAGCCGCGCCGGACGCGATGGTCGTCGTCAACAAGGCCGGCGAGATCGTGCTGCTCAATGTCCAGGCCGAGAAGCGCTTCGGTTACTACCGCGACGAACTGCTCGGTCAGCCAGTCAAGAACATCATCCCGGACGGCTTCGCCGAACGGCTGGTAGCCGACGACCTGCGCTCCGCGGAAGACGCCCTGGCCCAGCAGATCGGGACGGGTATCGAGCTCGTCGGCCGGCGCAAGGACGGCAGCGCATTCCCGATCGAGATCATGCTGAGTCCGCTCGAGAGCGCCGAAGGCATCCTCGTCACGGCCGCCATCCGCGACATCAGCGTGCGCAAGGCGGCCGAACACCACCTGGCCCAGATGGAGGGCCGGTACCGAGGCCTGTTGGAAGCGGCGCCGGACGCGATGGTCGTCGTCAACAAGGCCGGCGAGATCGTGCTGCTCAACGTCCAGGCCGAGAAGCAATTCGGCTACCACCGCGACGAGCTTGTGGGACAGCCAGTCAAGAACATCATCCCCGACGGCTTCGCCGCGCGGCTGATCGCTGACGACCTGCGCTCCGCGGCCGACGCCCTGGCCCAGCAGATCGGGACGGGTATCGAGCTCGTCGGCCGGCGCAAGGACGGCAGCGCGTTCCCGATCGAGATCATGCTGAGCCCGCTCCAGAGCGCCGAAGGCATCCTCGTGACGGCCGCGATCCGCGACATCAGCGTGCGCAAGGATGCGGAACAGCATCTTCGCGAGAAGGTCGACGAATTGAAGCGCTCGAACGAGGAGCTCGGGCAGTTCGCCTACATCGCCTCGCACGATCTGCAGGAGCCCCTGCGCATGGTGGCCAGCTATACGCAGCTGCTGTCCAAGCGCTACAAGGGTCAGCTCGACGCGGATGCCGATGAGTTCATCGCATACGCGGTTGACGGGGCGAGTCGCATGCAGCAGTTGATCGAGGATCTGCTGGCCTACTCACGCGTGGCGACGACCGGAAACGAGTTGGTCGACACGTCCAGCGAATTTGCGTTGGAACAGGCACTCCAGAACCTTCATTGGGCGATCAAGGACAGCGGCGCCCTGGTCACGCACGATCCCCTACCGCCCGTTCAGGCGGACGGGATGCAGCTGATCCAGCTCTTCCAGAACCTCGTCGGCAACGCCATCAAGTATCAGAGCCCGGGCATCCCGCGGGTCCACATCTCCGCAGCCAGACAAGGTCAGATGCATTGGGACTTCGCCGTACGAGACAACGGACTGGGGATCGATCCCCAGTACTTCGAAAGGATCTTTGGCATGTTCCAACGTCTGCACAAACGAGATGAGTTCTCCGGAACGGGCGTAGGGCTCGCGATCTGCAAGAAGATCGTCGAGCGACACGGCGGCAGCCTCTCGGTCGCGTCAGCCCTGGGCCAGGGCTCGACCTTCAGTTTCGCCCTGGCGGGAACCGAGATGGAGTCATGACGACGGTCCGCCGAACACCCGTCCAGGTCCTCCTGGTCGAAGACAGTCCCGGCGACGTCAGGCTGACTCGGGAGGCCTTTCGCGAGGCGAATGAATCCGTCTGTCTGCACGTGGCCTCTGACGGAGTCGAAGCCATGGCCTTCCTGCGGCAGGAAGGGGTCCATGCCGATGCGGTGCGCCCCGATTTCATCCTTCTCGACCTCAACCTTCCCCGGATGGACGGCCGGGAGGTCCTGGCTCTCATCAAGGAAGATGAGGATCTGCGAACGATCCCGACGGTCATCCTGACCACCTCCGAGGCGGACGCGGACATCCTGAGGAGCTACGAGCTCAACGCCAACGCCTACCTCAAGAAGCCCGTGACCCTTGAGGCGTTCGAGAACCTCGTCAAGAGCATCAATGACTTCTGGTTGACCAAGGTCATGTTGCCCCAACGCCGGCAGCGCGATGACTGATGCGTCGATCCGCACGCTCCTCCTGATCGAGGACGATCCTGGCTTCGCTCGATTGCTGCGCGAGATGTTCAGGGAGCAGGGGTCGGCCGACACTGAGCTGACCCATGTGGAGCGCATGGCTGACGCCGAGACGGCGCTCGTTGAGCAGACGTTCGACATCATCCTGCTCGACCCAGGGTTGCCCGATTCACAGGGGATCGACTCCGTGCGGCGGGCGCATGCAGCCGCGCCGCGCGTGCCCCTGGTGGTGCTGAGCGGTCGTGACGATGAGTTGCTTGCCCTTCGAGCGCTGCAGGAAGGCGCGCAGGACTATCTCATCAAGGGCCAGATCGACACGCGCGGGCTGCTGCGTTTCCTGCGCTACGCCGTCGAGCGCAACGCGATGGAAGATGCGTTGTTCGTGGCGGAGGAACGCGCCCAGGTCACCCTCGACAGCATCGGCGATGCCGTCGCATGCACGGACAGCTCGGGAAATCTCACCTTCCTCAATCTCGTTGCGGAGCGGATGACGGGTTGGTCGTGGAAGGAAGCTGAAGGCCGTCCCATGGCCGACGTGATCCGGATCCTGGATGCGACGAGTCGCGAGTCCATCGGGGATCCGATGGACATCGCCGTCGGGCGAGACCTCACCAAGCCATCGAACTCCATCCTTATCCGACGTGACGGGTTCGAGATCCCTATCGAGGATTCCGTCGCTCCCATCCATGACCGCGACAAGCTCGCTGCCGGCGCGGTGATCGTCTTCCGCGACGTCAGCGCCGCCCGCGCCAGCCAGCGCCAGTTGCGGGACGTCAGCGAAGAGCTCGAGCGGAGCAATCGCGAGTTGCAGGACTTCGCGACCATCGCGTCGCACGACCTGCAGGAGCCCCTGCGAAAGATCCAGGCATTCGGAGATCGACTCACCGAACGCTCATCGGGTGCACTGGACGAGGAAGCTTCGGACTATCTGCGGCGCATGACCAATGCTGCCAGCCGGATGCAGTCGCTGATCAACGATCTCCTGGAGTACTCGCAGGTGACGATGCGACCCGAGCCGCCACAGCCGGTCGACCTTGGCCTCGTCGTGTCGGAGGTCCTGTCCGATCTCGACGAGCGCATCAGGATCAGCAATGGCCACGTCCACGTCGGCACGCTTCCAACCATCCTCGCGAGTCCGCTGCAGATGCGGCAGCTGTTCCAGAACCTGATCGCGAACGCGCTCAAGTTCCATCCAGCCGGCGTCGCGCCGAAGGTCTACATCGAAGCGACCTCGCGCGGCGATCTGCGAGGAGCCAAGGGCCGGCGCGACCGTCTGCCGACGTGGGAGATCCGGGTTCGCGACAACGGTATCGGCTTCGAAGAGAAGCATGTCGAAAAGATCTTCGCGCCGTTCCAGCGTCTCAATGGACGTCAGGACTACGAGGGCAGCGGGATGGGCCTCGCGATCTGTCGCCGGATCGTGGCCTTCCTGGGTGGCACCATCTCCGCCTCGTCACAGCCCGGCGTCGGCACCACGTTCATGATCATCCTCCCACGGACGGCGGTCCTCGTCGAAGCCCCAGGAGCCGCGGCATGATCAAGCCCACGCCGTCGACCATCCTCTACGCCGAGGACGATCCGGACGACCGTCTCCTTGCCGAGATGGCACACCGCGAAAGCAACGCCGTCCAGCCGCTGGTGTTCGTCGCGGACGGCGAAGAGGCCCTGGAATACCTGCGCTGCACCGGTCGCCACGCCGATCGCAAGGTAGCGGCGCAGGCCGGCATCATCCTTCTCGACTTGAACATGCCCGGGATCGGTGGACGCGAGACCCTGCGGGTCATCAAGGCCGACCCCATCCTTCGGCGCATCCCCGTGGTCATCCTGACCACGTCCGCGGCTGAAGTCGACATTGCCGCCAGCTACGACGGCGGCGCCAACTCTTACATCGTCAAACCGAGCGCATTCGCGAACCTCGTACAGCTCTTCGCTCACCTGTGCGGCTACTGGTTCGAGATCAACTCCATCGCACGAGAGGTCAGGTCATGAAGCTGCCGCACCACATCAAAGAAGAGGCCATCGGGCTCCCCATCCCGGAATCGGCGACAAGCGAACCCGTCCGGGTGCTGCTCATCGACGATGACGATGACGAAGCGACGCTGACGCGTTCCCTGTTGGCACGTATCCAGGACATCCAGTACGAAGTGGACTGGGTCTCGACGTTCCGTGAAGGCCTCGCCGCGATCGCCCGCGAGGAGCACGACGCCTACCTCATCGACCAGAACCTCGGCGGCCTGACCGGCGTCGAGCTGGTCCAGGCCGCCCGCAAGGCCGGAAGCCTTGCCGCCTTGATCATGCTGACCGGGCAACGGGATCGAGTAACCGACATGGCGGCGATGGAAGCGGGCGCGACCGACTTCCTGCTGAAAGGTCAGACCGACGCGGCGCTGCTCGACCGAACGCTGCGCTATGCGATCACCCAGGCATCGATCGTGTCGGGGCTTGACCGCTCGCGAAACCAGCTGGCTGGTCTTGTGCGCATCAGCGGGTCGTCCTCTCCGCGTGACTGAGCCGCCCCCTCGAGCCGCCGATCAGCGCGCTGGCAGTTCGACCGCCGACCCGACCGGCCGCGGCTCTGCGGGCTTCTTCAACGCGATGACGGCCAGCAGCATCGTCAATCCGCCGTACCACAAGGCCGGGAGGGCCAGCATCCCGGCCACGGGCACCGTCCAGCGGCGGTCGGTGCGCGCCCCCCACACCACCAGCGCCACGGCGAACGGCAAGCGCACCAGGAACGGGATCGGCACCGCGGCCCACGTCCCGTCCCTGCCGGCGACGCGGCTGAGGACCCCGACCCACTGGGCCCACGCATCGGGCATCGTCACGAACGACACGGCCACGATCAATGCCGTCGCCCCGAGCGCGATGAACAGCTGTCGCCACTCGCGACGGACCACGAACCACAGCAGCCCGATGCCCGGCGTGATCTTCGTGAGCAGGACGATCGCCCAGGCCGCCGGCCATCGGAAACCGAGGACCATCGCGGCGGCCAGCAGCAGGTGGATGTTTCCGCCGGCGAGCTCCATGATGCCGAGCACCACGCCCACGGCGAACCACCTCCGTCCGGTCAGCACGAACACGGCCCCCATCAGGATCGCCGTCCAGACCGCCATGTACGCCTGCCACGGCAGCGCCCGGATGGGGCTCAGCAGCTGCAGGAACGCCGGCGAGTAGACGTACGCGATCGGGTCGGTCCAGTCGGAGCGGGCGTACGGATCCGAGAGCGACGGGAACCAGTAGCAATAGGCGTCCTGCCCGGTGCCCCACAGCCGGCCCCACGGCGACGAGAACACGACGATCGCGAGCCAGATCGCCACGGCAAGTGCGACACCGACGATCTCGAAGCGGTTCCGCCATGCGCGGTCGGCCAGTGAACCACGCGTAAACCGGTCGCGGGCGGGGTCGGCTGCGGGCCGGTCGATCGACAGGTCGGTCATGGGCGACCGGACTCTACGCCATGGCGTCGCCGGCGTCGCCGGTCGTGCGTGCCGTACGATGGCAAGGTGCCGAACCTCGCGCTCCCGCGCCCGCTGCCGCGACCTCGCCGCCGATCGACTCGGCCCGAGGATCCCGTCATGCCCAACACGGTGTCGGATCCCGAGATCATCGAGGAAGCCGGCCTGCGCTGGATCCACATCGAATCGCCGCGAACGGCGGACCGCGACTGGCTCGAGGACAACTTCGACTTCCACCCCCTCGACATCGAGGACGTCTACTCGCGTAACCAGCGCCCGAAGTTGGACCAGTACGAGGACTACGTCTTCATCGTCCTGCACTTTCCGCTCTTCGATAAGGACAGCGGGCGCATCCTGACCGCCGAGCTCGACCTGTTCCTCGGGCCCGACTACCTGATCACGCTGCCGAACATCCCCCTGCCGCCGCTGTCGGCGATGTTCGAGCGCTACCGCGAGAAGGCCGACCTGCGCGAGGAGGTCTTCTCCAAGGGCTCGGGCTACCTGCTGTACAAGATCGTCGACACCGGCGTCGACGCGTCGTTCCCGATGCTGCGCAAGACCGGCCTGAAGCTCGAGCGCCTCGAGGACGACATCTTCGAAGGTCGCTCGTCGGAGATCGTGCGCGACCTGTCCGAGGCGAAGCAGGAGATCATCAACTTCCGCAAGATCGTGCGCCCGCAGCGCGCCGTGCTGCGCGACCTCGAGCGGACGAAGCAGCGCTATCTCCAGGACGAGCTCGAGATCTATTTCGACGACATCTCCGACGCCGCCGAACGGATCTGGGACACCCTCGAGAATTACAAGGAAGTCATCGAGGGCCTCGAGTCGACCAACGAATCGGTGCTGTCGCACCGGCTGAACGACTCGTTTCGGATCCTGACCGCGGCGAGCGTCATCCTGCTCCCGCTCACGCTGATCGCGAGCATCTTCGGGATGAACGTGCAGTTCCCGGGCGAGGGCGAGCTCGTCACCTTCTACCTGATCCTGGCGTTGATGGCCGTGACGCTGCTCGGCCTCGTGGTCCTGTTCCGGCGACGCGGCTGGCTCTAGACCGCGTTCGACTGCCGAAGGCTGGATCTGAGCGCGGCCGCCGTCATGATGTCGAGCGTTGCTGTGGGAGCATGACCTTCGTCAGCCAGAAATCGTTGATGCTCCTGACGAGACTCTCGAACGCCGCCAGCGTCACGGGCTTCTTGAGGTATGCATTCGCGTTGAGCTCGTAGCTCCGCTGGACGTCCGCGCCCGATTCCGACGTGGTGAGGATGACGGTCGGGATCGTCCGCAGGTCCGGATCCTCCTTGATATGCATGAGGGCCTCGCGGCCGTCCATCCTTGGGAGGTTCAGGTCAAGCAGGATGAAATCCGGGCGAGGAGCCGCCGCATGGTGGCCCTCACGCCTCAGGAATGCGAGGGCCTCGACGCCGTCGGACGCGACGTGGAGGACCACGGCACCGTTCGTTTCGCGGAAGGCCTCCAGAGTCAGGCGCACATCTCCGGGATTGTCCTCGACCAACAGGACGTCCATGGGCGTGGGACGGCCACCGATCACGACGCGCCCGCCGAACTGGCGAGGACGAAGTTGAAGGTGGACCCATGGCCTGGGCGCGACTCGACCGAGATGCTGCCGCCATGGCGCTCGACGATCTTCTTGCAGATGGCCAGTCCCATCCCGGTTCCGGAATATTCGTCCCGCCTGTGCAGTCGTTGGAACATGCCGAAGATCCTTTCGAAGTACTGCGCGTCGATGCCCAATCCGTTGTCCTTCACTGCAAAGCGCCAACTCTCCTTGCCGGACCTGGTGGCGGAGATATGGACACGAGGGATGCCGGCTGGTTGGTACTTGATGGCATTGCCAACCAGGTTCTGGAAGAGCTGCACGAGTTGCAGCTCGTCCGCCTGGACTACGGGTAGCCGGCCGTGCGTCACGAGGGCACCGCTGTCCTTGATCGCCTCCTGCAGGTTCACGACCGCCTGGCCCAGCGCGGATTCGCTTGACGTGTCACGCAGCTCATGGCCGGTCGCCGCCAACCGGGAAAAGGCCAGCAACTCCTCGATCAATCGCTGCATCCGGCTCGCGCCGTCCACGGCGAACGCGATGTACTCGTCGGCGTCGGCGTCCAGCCGCCCTGCGTAGCGCTTGGCGAGCAGCTGCGTGTAGCTCGCGACCATCCGCAACGGCTCCTGGAGATCGTGCGAGGCGATATAGGCGAACTGCCCCAGTTCTTCGTTGGAGCGTTTCAGCTCATCGATCTTGTCTCGGAGCTGGGCTTCGGCAGCCTTGCGCGCACTGATGTCGCGGATGACCGTCGTTACGAAGATGCCCTCGGCAATGGCGATCGGACTCAGCATCACCTCGATCGGGAATTCGCTGCCGTCCTTGCGCAGACCGATGACGTCGACATCGGTGTCCCGCTGTTGGACGATGGTGTCGTCAGCGGAGCGCAGGTCGTATTCGGGCAGACGTTCGGCGACGCCCTCGGGAATGATGGCCGTCACCGGCTGGCCGAGCAACTCCTGGTGTGCATAGCCGAAGCGCTCTTCGGTCTGGGCGTTGACCTGGACGATCGCGCCGGTCGGATCGACCACGACCATGGCATCCCGCGAAGCTTCGAGAAGGTTGCGATATTTCGCACGCTGCTCCTCACGCTCGCTCAGATCCTGGCAGAACTCCGAATAGCCCTGCAGCGCCCCGGCCGAATCGCGCAGCGCGGTGAAGGTGAGGCTGGCAAGGAACTGTGAGCCATCTTTGCGCACCCGCACGCTCTGCTCTTCGTGGCGGCCAGCTTCGGCCGTCAGTCGCAGCACCTCCGCGGGATGGCCACCTTCGATGTCCTGCGGCGTGAAGAAACTGGCGAAGTCCTGGCCGATGATCTCGTCGGCGTTGTAGCCCTTGATGCGCTCCGCGCCGGCATTCCAGCTCACGACAAGACCATCCAGGTCGATCATGAAGACGGCATAGTTCTCGATCCCATCGAGGAGCAACCGGTATCTCTCCTCGCTTTCTCGGAGGGCCGCCTCGGACAGCTTCCGCGCTGAGATGTCGCTGAAGAGAATGGCGACCTGTCGATCTTCGGGTGCGCCGATCTGGGACGCGTTGACGTCGAACCAGCGATCCAGTTGTGCCGCGAAGTCCTCGAACCGCACCGCCTTACCTGTCAACGCGACCCTGCCGTAGGTCTCGAACCAATATGCTTCGTGCTCGGGCGCGATCTCGAGCATCGTCTTGCCCACGGCATCCTGGATCCCAGTCTGTCTCTGGAACGACGGATTGACCTCGAGAAAGCGATAGTCGATCGGCTTGCCGCTATGATCGAACAACATCTGGATCGTGCAATAGCCTTCGTCGATCGAGTCGAAGAGCATCCGATACTTGGCATCGGACGCGTGGCCCACGAGCCCGGCCTCTGCGGCGGTGACCGAGGCGTTTGCCGCTATCGCGACCTTTTCTGGGCCGTCTCGTGGGTCATGGCGGAGCGCAGCGGGACCCTTGTCGGCCACGAGCACTGCCCTAGATGTTCCGCCCTTCCTCGTGGTCACGGTCTTGCCGCAGATCCAGAGAGCGCAAAGCTGAATGTCGAGCCATGGCCGGGTTCCGACTCGACTCGCAGATGGCCGCCGTGTCGCTCGACGATCTTCTTGCTGATGGCCAGTCCGGCGCCGGTGCCAGGGAATGCATCTCGTTTGTGGAGTCGCTGGAACATCTCGAAGATCCGTTCGAAGGACTGGGGGTCGATCCCGACTCCGTTGTCCTTGACCGCGAACATCCACTTGGGCCCATCACGTTTCGTTGCCGATACGTGAACCTCCGGAATGCCGGGCGGCTGGTATTTGATCGCATTGTCGACGAGGTTCTGAAACAGCTGGACGAGTTGCGCCTGATCGGCCTGAACGACTGGCAACGCGTCGTGGCTCACCACCGCGCTGCTGTCCTTGATCGGCCAGTAGAGGTTCTGGAGCGCCTGTTCCAGCGCCAATTCGCTGGACGTGTCCGCGAGCTGGTTGCCGGTCGTCGCGACGCGGGAGAACAGCAAGAGGGATTCGATCAGTTGCTGCATTCGGTTGGCGCCGTCGACGGCGAACGCGATGAACTGATCGGCGTCCGCGTCCAACCGGCCCGTGTAGCGCTTGGATAACAGCTGGGTGTAGCTGGTCACCATTCGCAGGGGTTCCTGCAGATCGTGCGAAGCGACATGGGCGAACTGCGCGAGCTCCGTGTTCGATCGGTTCAGCGCCTCGATCTTGTTCCGAAGCTCCTGCGTCTCGGCGAGCAGGCTGTGGTATCGGTCCTCGCTTTCGTCCACGGACGCCCCAGCACGCAGTCGGCCGTCGGCTGGGCCCGCCGGGCGAACGAGGACAGCCGCTTGCGTGCCGACGTCCTGCATCGTTCGCCCGGTCTTCCCCATCCCCATCACCTTCCCTTTCTGGTCCGTGGCTTCGTCGTCGCCTCGGTTGAGGGGCAATATCGCCATCGACCCCCGACCACACCAGTACCCATTTCTCAGTACGTTTTCGAACTATCGGGCGCCAGCCGCCCTGCCTATCTCTTCGCTCGCTCCGGCCGGCCGAAGAGAAAGCCCTGGGCAAACTGCACACCGATCCCGCCGAGGGCATCTGCCTCCTCGCGGCGCTCGACTCCCTCTGCGATCAACCGTTGCCCGCTCCGACTGCCGAAGTGGGCAAGCCCGGCGACGAGATCCTGACGACGGGGATCGGCGTCGATCCCACGAACGAGCGTGATATCGAGCTTGACCCATGCGGGCCCGAGCTCGAGGATGTGGCGAAGGCTCGCGTAGCCGGCGCCCGCGTCATCGATCGCGAGCTCCAAGCCTCGGAATCGGGCCATCGCCAACCGAAATGCCTCGTAGTTGCCGATCGGGGCATGCTCGGTGACCTCGAGCACGATCCGTCCGCGCCACCGGGCGAGCACGCGACGAAGCCGCTTCCCGTCGGTCATGACCAGATCGGGCGACACATTGAGGGACAGAAACTCGGCGGCCGCCATGTGCGGAGCTGCTCTGACGGCCGCGTCGATGGCGGCGAGCTCGTATTCGAGGCCAAGCCCAGCGGCGGCGGCGCGCTCGAACCGGATGTCAGGCGGCGTGCCGTCCACGAACCTCGTGAGCGCCTCGTATCCCACGACGCGGCCCGTGGGAAGTGACACGATCGGCTGGAACACCGGAAAGAACCTGCCATCTGTCAGAACACGGCGGAGCTCGGCTTTGTCCTTCGCCCCCTGCCGCCGGTACGCGATCGAGGGGCCCGCGACGGCGCCGAGGGCACTGGCATAGTCGGTCGCGCTTGCCAGGAGCCTCGCCCGAAGCATCGCGATGGTGGTCATCGGCGCGTCGATCACGGCCGCGATCGCCAGGAGGCCCACGAGTTCGTCGCCGGCGAAGATCGGAGCGCCGGCGGCCAAGTCGGAGTTGGCGTCCGAGAAGGGGTCGGCCAGCTCTCGCGGCTGGGGCCCGGTCAGCCGTTCGGCCCACGGGCCGTCCCGTGCGCGCCGCACCAGATACCGGCTGCGCGTCGGCGGCAAGGGCGGGCCGCCCGATACGAGGCCCTCCGCCGCACTCCATGTCGCGAGCGCTTCCAGCCGGTGTTCGCCGACGAGGCGATAGACACCCACGAACTCGCAGTCGATATGCTCGGCCAGCTCGGCCACGATGGCCTTGGCTGCCAGTTCGGGAACGCTCGACAGCGCGAGTTGGCCGATCGCCTGGATCGCGCGAGTGCGGGTTTGCAGCTCGGTGATGACCACCTGCGTCCAGGCGGCCTGTGAGCGAAGGTGGGCTTGTACCCGGGCGACGACCTCGTGAAGGCCGACGGTCTTGAGGAGGAAGTCGTCCGCCCCGGCATCGAGCGCCTCGATGACGCCATCGCGGTCCCCGAATCCCGTCATCAGGATGGTCGGCACCGTTGATGTCTCGGGCCGGCTGCGAAGGGTCCGCACGAGATCGATGCCGTTCATCCCCGGCATCCGTAGGTCGGCGACCACGCATCCGATAGGTTCGACAGCGATGGCCTCGATCGCTCCTTCGGCACTCGTCACGCCGACGGTCTTGAACCCTGCCGCTTGCAGAGCGCCCCTCAGGAGTTCCAGCTGGTCAGGATCATCGTCGACCAGGAGGACGGCGGAACCGCTCGGACTGTCGGCGATCGACGCCGCCCCAGGGTCGACGGTGGTTGGTTCCTTGACGACGGGCGCTACGCGCGACGCGAGCCCCAGCGCGCCGTCCGTTTCAATGGGGTGCGCGGTTTTCGCGGATCAGGTCGATGCGGAAGCCTGAGCGCATGTGACACCGTCCGATGCTGGCTGATCGACCTGGATCGACATCACTCTTGCACCGGATCCCCGGTCCCACCATGAACTTGTTCCGTATCTCCGATCGCGGCGATTCGTGCAAGGTGATCCGAATCGAGCAGCAGGAGCCGATCGCGGCCGTTCCGCGCGACGACCCCGTCCGATTCGAGCTTGCGGAGAACTCGCGCCGTCATCTCGTGGCTCGTGCCGATCAGTGCCGGCAGATAGGAACGCGACAGCACGGCATCGTCGCCGAAAAGCATCTCCGAATACTGTTCCAGCACCCGGGCGACGCGGCGCACGGCATCCTGGTAGATGAGGCCGTCCAGCCTCTCGACGATCGCCTGGAAGGCGACCAGGAGATGATCGAAGAGATCGAGCGCCAGCCCCACGTCGTCCTGTGCGAGCGCCTCGACGTTGCTGCCGGACCAGAGCGCCACGCGGGCCGGCGACAGCGCGAGTGCCTCGAGAGCGGCGGCGCGGCCTGCGATCGGGAGGAGCGATGCCAGCTCGCCGGTCGACACGATCCGCGTGATCACCTCGCGGCCGTCCGCGGCGGTGCGCCGGAGGCCCAGATGCCCCTCCAGAACGAGGAGGGTCCGCAGATGCTCGCCCTGCCCAAGTACGGTCCGTCCAGCGTCGACGCTGACGATGTCGGCGTGGATCGCGAGGGAACGGGCGGTTTCGGGCCGGGCACGAGGAAATGCCGTCGCGACGACTTCACGATCGGCTTCAGGGACAACGGTCGCGCTCAGCGGTGCGCCGCCGTCCGTCCGGATCCTCTCAGGACGCTCTCGCGCGTGCGCCCCAACCTGGAGCCTGAAGCCATGCAACCCCCTATGGCCGGACTCCGACGTTGGCCAACGTCCACTCTCGCCCGAGAACCGATCCGTGGCGAGGAACATGTTCCTCAGGGCGATCGCCAAGCGGGATCGGTTCGAGCCGACCCATGCGAGGCGTCAGCTCGGGAGGTCGCGCTCCTCGGGCCCCACGTAGTTCACGTCGGGGCGGATCAGGCGGTTGTTCGCGGCTTGCTCGAGGGCATGGGCCGTCCAGCCCGCCATCCGGGCAAGCGAGAAGGTCGCCGGGAACAGGTCGGGCTTGAGGCCGACCCCCATGAGCACGGGCGCCGCGTAGAACTCGACGTTCGTCTTGAGGGGCCGGTCGGGGTGCTTCTCGGCGAGGACCCGCAGGGCGACGTCCTCGACCTCGATCGCGAGCTGGAGCCAATCGGGCTTCTTCGCCATGCCCTCGGCGACCGTGCGCAGCGCCTTGGCCCGCGGGTCGTAGGCGCGGTACACCCGATGGCCGAAGCCCATCAGCCGCTCGCCCTTCTCCAGGGCCTCGCGGACCCATTGCTCGGCGTGGTCGGCCGACCCCACCTGCGAGAGCTGGTCGACGACCTCCGACGGCGCGCCGCCGTGGAGTGGCCCTTTCATCGTGCCGATCGCCCCAGCGGCCGCCGAAGCGATGTCGGATCGGGTCGAGATGATCACGCGGGCCGTGAACGTCGAGGCGTTGAAGCCGTGCTCGGCGCCGACGATGAAGTACGCGTCGAGCGCCCGGGCCGTGCCCTCGTCGGGCTTCGAGCCGGTGAGCTGGTATAGGAAGCCCGGAACGAGGTCCAGTGACGGATCGGGGTCCACCGGATCCTGGCCGGCGCGCAGTCGAGCGACCGCGGCGAGGGCCGATGGCGCGAAGGCTGTCAGGGCGCGTGCCTGCTCGACGGTCGGTGGCCACGGCAGGTCCTGCGTCGCGCCCCACGCCGACACGGCGGTCCGTAGCGCGTCCATCGGCTTGGTCGACGTCGGCAGGGCGCGCAGGACCGTGAGCACGGCCGGCGGGAGCGGCGCGGTGGGCAAGTGGTGATCCGGATCCCAGTCGCCGGTCCACAGCAGGTTCGCGACCGCGGGATAGGTGCCGTGCTCGACGAGGTCGCCGATGCGATAGCCGCGGTACAGCAGGCGGCCGCGCTCGCCATCGACGAAGGAGAGACTGGTCTCGCCGGCGATGACGCCTTCGAGGCCGGGGGAGA
>JAXDKY010000356.1:0-3180 GCA_034666885.1 Chloroflexota bacterium | reverse complement strand
CATCGACAAGCGCCTGCCCGGCGCCGAGCCCGAGACCCTGTTCGTGCTCGATGCGACGACGGGCCAGAACGGCCTCGCCCAGGCCAAGGCATTCCACGAGGCGGTCGGGCTGACGGGCATCGTCCTGACCAAGCTCGACTCGACAGCCAAGGGCGGCATCGTCTTCGCCATCGAGCATGGCCTCAAGGTGCCGGTCCGATTCGTCGGGGTGGGGGAGGGCGTCGGCGACCTTCTACCGTTCGACCCCGACGCCTTCGTCGAGGCCCTCTTCGCGTAGAAGTACCCGGAGCGCGGACCGCGTCCCCGTGGACCCTGCGTTACACTTCGCACGCCTCGGTGCGTCAGAACCCGCGCACCACCGGACCGGCCCTGGCCACCGCCTCGACCCGCCCGGCCCTCACCAACCACGGGAGTCCTGATCGGGCCGTGTTCGACACCCTCAGCGAGCGACTGCGAGCGACGCTCGGCAACCTGACCGGCCGCGGCCGGATCAGCGAAGCCGACGTGGACACCGCCATGCGCGAAGTCCGCCTCGCCCTGCTCGAAGCTGACGTCAACTTCAAGGTCGTCAAGGATTTCGTCGCCCGAGTCCGCGAGAAGGCGATCGGCGGGGACGTGCTCGCAAGCCTGACCGCCGGCCAGCAGGTGGTGAAGATCGTCCACGATGAGCTCGTCGACCTCCTCGGCAGCGGTGACCGCGTCTTCCACCTGTCGGGCAACCCCGCGGTCGTGGCCATGGTCGGCCTGCAGGGTTCGGGCAAGACGACGACGACCGCCAAGCTCGCTCGCTACATCGTCAAGCAGGGCCGCCGACCGCTCCTGGTCGCCGCCGACCCCTACCGCCCGGCTGCCGCTGACCAGCTCGAAACGCTCGGCAAGCAGCTCGACATCCCGGTCTTCCGCGCCGCGGTCGGGACCAGCGTCCCCGACATCGCCCGCCAGGGCGTCGAGGCCGCCAAGCGGCAGGTCCGCGATGTCGTGATCCTCGACACCGCCGGCCGACTGAGCATCGACGAGACCCTGATGCAGGAGATCGCCGACCTCAACACGGCCGTGAAACCCGTCGAGACCCTGCTTGTCGTCGATGCGATGACCGGCCAGGAGGCCGTTGGCGTGGCGCAGGCCTTCGCCGCCGCCGTGCCCGTGACTGGCCTCATCCTCACCAAGATCGACGGCGATGCCCGTGGCGGCGCCGCGCTCAGCATCTCGGCGGTCACCGGCATCCCCGTCAAGTTCCTCGGCACCGGTGAGAAGACCGACGCGCTCGAGGTCTTCCATCCAGACCGGCTCGCCGGCCGGATCCTGGGGATGGGCGACGTCCTGACCCTGGTCGAGCGTGCACAGGAGCACTTCGACGTCGGCCAGGCCGAGAAGATGGAGGAGAAGCTCCGCAAGTCGAGCTTTACGCTCGAGGACATGCTCGAGCAGCTCCAGGCCGTCCAGAAGATGGGGCCGATCGGCCAGCTCATGGGCATGATCCCGGGCATGGGCAACATGGCCGGCGAGGCCCAGGCCGCGGTGGACCGCGGCGATCTCAAGCGCACCGAGGCGATCATCCGGGCCATGACCCCGATCGAACGCCGCGACCCGACCGTCCTCAACGCCTCACGCCGACGCCGCATCGCGGCCGGTGCCGGCACGCAGCTGCCGGAAGTGAACAAGCTCGTCAAGCAGTTCAGCGAGATGCAGAAGCTCATGAAGCAGCTTTCCGGAGGCGGCAAGCGCGGCGCGCTCGGCAGCCTCATGGGAGGCCGGCGCTAGGCGCCGGGGGGAGACCACGCGATGACCGACTTCGAGCGACCCATCCAGGACCCGACGACCAGCCCGACGACCGACACGAGCGTGACCGAGGTACCGGCAACGCCGATCGCGACGACCCCGATCGGCATCCAGGGCGCACCCGCGCCGGTAGCCCCCCGACGCAGCCGCGTCCGGTGGGTGGCCGCCCTCCTGGTCGTTGCCCTGATCGTGGGCGTGACCGCGGTGGCGACGTTGTCCCTCATCGGTTCGTCGCCGACGTCCACCGTCGTCGGGTACGTCCCGGCCGACAGCGTCGCGTACGGCGAGCTGCGCCTTGACCTGCCCGGCGACCAGCGCCAGAAGATCGGCGAGTTCCTGAGCAAGTTCCCGGGCTTCGCCGATCAGGCCGCCCTCGACTCCAAGCTCGACGAGGTGCTCGATCGGCTCCTCACCCAGGGCACGGACGGCAAGCAGACCTACACGCGCGACATCAAGCCGTGGTTCGACGGTGAGCTCGCCTTCTCGGTCGGACCGCTACCCGCCGACCCGTCCGCGCTCAAGGACCCGGCATCGGCAGCCGCGCACGGGAGGGCCGTCCTCCTGTCGTCGATCAAGGATGAGGCGCTGGCCAGCGCCTGGTTCACCAAGGTCCTCACGGAAACGGGTGCGACGAGCACCCACGAGACGTACCAGGGCATCGAGCTGACCCTCGTCACCGACCCGAAAGTCGCGGCGGCCCAGGCGGCGTTCGCCCTGGTCGACGGCAAGGTCGCGATCGTCGGCGATGTCGCCTCGGTCAAGACCGCCATCGATACCAAGGGTGCAAGTGCCCTCGCCAAGGACCCGGGTTTCGTCGCCGCGAAGGCCGCGATGGCCGGAGACGACCTCGGATTCGCCTTCGTCGACCTGCGCACGCTCCTGTCCGCTGCGGTCGCGCGAACCGAATCGATGACGTCGGCGCCACCGCTGAACGACGCGCTCCTGGCGTTGGTGCCGGACTGGGCGGCGTTCCGCCTGCGGGTCGAGGGCGACGCGCTCGTCATGGACAGCGCGTTGCCCCATGTGGACGCGGCTCCGGGCCCAACGGACAACCGCGCCAACGGCGTGGCCGCCTATGCGCCGCCGTCGACGATCGCCTTTGCGGCCGGCAACGACTACGGCGCGACCCTGACCGAAGCGATCGCCCTGTACCGCAAGGATCCGGCGCTCGCCGACGTATTCAAGAGCGTCGACCAGGCGGCGAACCTGTTAGGCGGCCTCGACAAGAGCGTCGGCTGGATGGGGGACACCGGCCTCGTGATCGCCCGCAACGGCGACTCCATCGAAGGCGGCATCGTCTCCATCCCGAAGGACGCCGCGGCCGGTCGCCAGTTGCTGACCACGTTGCGCAGTTTCGCGACGCTCGGCGGTGCCCAGTACGGCATCACGGTCCGCGAAGAA
>JAXDKY010000355.1:0-3658 GCA_034666885.1 Chloroflexota bacterium | reverse complement strand
CCGTCGCCCGACGCCATTCCGCCAGCCCGGTCCGCAGTGATCGCTCGGCCTGCGGCGACGAACCCGATCCGGGGTTATTGAAGGAGAGGAACGAGGTCGTGCCGCCGTACGCGGCGGCCACCGAGTCCTGGAAGAACCGGTCGGGTTCCGCGTCCGAGGCGACGCGCGTGTGGGTGTGGACGTCGACGACACCGGGGAGCACCAGCATCCCGGTCGCATCCACGACCCGTCCCGCCCCAGCCGCCGGCCCCGACAGGTCTGGCTCGATCGCCGTGATGACGCCGCCATCCACGGCCACGTCGGCCAGCCGCGACCCGCCCGCCGTCACGACCGTGCCGCCACGGATCACGAGGTCCGTCATGGACGCTCGGTCCCCGTCATCGCGGCCCGGGACCGGCGATCAGTCCTCGACCTCGGTGACGCGGATGGATTGGGCGCCCTCCCAGAGACACCGCCGCCCGACCTCGCGCAACCGGTCCTGCCAGTCGTCATCCGCGCCCGTCCCCACGACCGACGCGAAGTGGTTCGCCGCCAGCTGCCCGACCTTCGAGGCCGTGGTGCAACCCCCATACGGGAAGAAGATCTCGCACTCGCTGATGCCGCCGGGGTAGATCGCGAGTTGGCCGGGCGCCGGGTGCGAGGTGTGATTCTCGTACTCGAGCCCGGGTCGGAAGTCGCCGAACGGGATCCAGGTCGACTCGCCGGTCCACCGGCAGTGGATCAGCCGCGAGTCGATCGGCAACATCCGCCGGATCGCCTCGATCGTCCGGGGAGCGGCCGGCTCCCAGCGGGCGCTAAAGTGGAGGTCGCCGACCTCGATCCGCAACGTTCCCATCTGCGGAGGATAGCGCGGGGCGGTGAGCGCGGAGGACCCTTGGCCAGCGACGAACCGGCGCGACACACCATCAGCACGCACGTCCTCGACACGGAACGTGGGGTGCCGGCGGCCGGTGTCCACGTCACGCTCTATCGACTCGATGTCGCGGCGGCGCCCATCCGGATGACGCAGGCCCTCACGAACGCCGACGGCCGGATCGCGGACCTGCTGGACCGTCCGCTGCAGACCGGCGACTACCGGCTCGAGTTCGACATCGCCCACGAGGACGGCTCGTTCTTCACGAAGCTCGCGGTCGATCTGCGGGTCACGGACGCGGACCGCAGCTACCACGTCCCCTTGCTGCTGGCGCCCTATTCGATGACGACGTACCGGGGCAGCTGACTGCGCCTGGCTAGCGCAGGAACGCGAAGGCGTCGATCTCGACTCGCCCGGTCCCGCCGACCACGACCAGCTTGACGGTGTGGGTCGCGGTGCCGGTCCAGGACGTGTTGAACACCACGACCTTCGACTGCACGCTCGACTTGCGCAGGTTGATGGTCGATCGATAGACGCCATCGACGTAGACCTTGGCCTTGCCGTTGAGCGGGCCGCGCCGGGCGACCACCCCGATCGCCCGGGCCGTGGTCGTGAACGTGACCGTCGAGCCGCCGCGCGACGATCGATGCAGGTGTCCGCTGCTCGCGCCCGACACGCTCAGGCTTGACCAGCCGCTGCTGTATCGAGCGCGGGTCGACCCGTCCTGGAGCAGGAACGCCCGGACCGTCGGCCCGGTGGCGCCCGCACCGTAGTTCCCGGCGCCGTCCCGCGAGAACAGCTGGAAGGCCGTCGGCGTGCCCAACGCCAGGTTGCTCTTGTACGAGCGTGCCGTGATCCCCGTCGCGAACGTTCCGAAGGCGCCGCCGTTGCGGCTGCGCTTGATGAGGTAGCTCTTGACGCCGCTGAGGTCGTCGGTCGCGGCCGGCCACGTCATCGTCGTGCTGACGCTCGAACCGATGGTCGAGCCCACGTTGATTCCGTACCGGTTAATCGGGGAGACGACCGGCCCGGTGACGTCGATCGCCCGCCACGCATTGACGAGTCGGCCAGTCGCGGTCTGGCCCGTGGTCAGCGGCAGGGCCGCGCCCGTCCCGAGGACCCGAGCTCGAAGGACGATCGGCGTCGGCCTCGTTCCCATGACGCTGAGGGCAAGCGCCGCGACACCCGAGACTTGGGGCGCCGCCATCGACGTCCCGCCGAACCACGCCCAACACGGGCTGCAGGAAGGGCGGGGCGTGACTGTCGAGAGGATGTTGTCTCCGGGGGCCGAGATGTCGACCGATCTGACTCCGTAATTCGAGTACTGCGCAAGCTGCCCGGACTGATCGATCGCCGCCACGCTCACGATGTTGGCGTTGGGCGAGGACGCGGGATAGAACGGGTGGGTGTCGTTATCCGTGCCCGAGTTGCCGGCCGCCGCGACGAGCAATGACTGGGTAGCGTCGCCGATCGCGGCGTCCAGGACGGTGTCGCGCCCCGAGCCGCCCCACGAGGCGTTGATGACCGGCACCCCGAAGGATGCGGCGTAGTCGATCGCGTCGATCAGGCCAAGGTCGCCACCACATGACGTCCCGCTGCTAAAGCTCCTGAGGGCCATGATCCGGACGCCCGGGGCGACCCCGACGATGCCCCCGCCATCGAGCGATGCACCGATCGTGCCGGCGACGTGCGTCCCGTGATCGTCGTTGGGCCCCGAGCCCGGCCCGACCGTCGCGTCGTGATTGCAGAAGTCCCAGCCATTGACGTCGTCGATGAAGCCGTTGTGGTCGTCGTCAATGCCGTTCGTTGCGAGCGGGCCGGCTTCGCCCGGATTGATCCAGGCGGTGCCGGCGAGGTCCGGATGCGTGAAATCGACGCCCGAGTCGATCACCGCGACAACGACGCTCGGGCTTCCGCGTGCGATGCGGAGCGCCTCGAGCCCGTCGATATCGACGCCCGCGTCTCCCGTGATGCCGTTCGTCGTTTGGCCGGTGTTGTTGAGCGCCCATTGGTCGCCGAACCATTGCTCGTCCGAGATATCGTCCGATAGGTCGCGCCAGCTGTTCGGCGAGACCGCGACCACGTTCGGGTCCTGGGCGAGCAGCCGAAGGGCGGTCAATTGCGATCGACCTCGGTCGACGAAGACGTCGTTGCGGCCGTTGGCGCTGCCGTGCACCTTGGTCAGGCCGTAGGCGTGGGCGACGCCCGCTCGTTCCGATTCGGTCGTGCCGGCTCGGTAGCGAACGATCACCTGGTCGGCGTCTTGTGGGCTCGGCGGCTGCGCGGCGGCGAGGTTCGCCGGGAAGAGGGCCGCGAGGAGGCCGAGCGACGCGAGAAGGGTCGATCGACGGAACAACGAAGCGAGCATGGTGCGTGGATGGGTCATCTGGAACCCATCCTACCCCGGGGTTCCGCGAATCCGTGACAGCCTAGATGTCACGGGTGGGTCCTATGTTGCGCTCATGGAAGCCGTCATCGTCCCGCTCCACTCCGCGGTCCGCATCGAAGGCGATCGGATCGTCGTCGAGCGCCTGTCCCTGTCGGACCCGACCCTCGCCGCGTTCCTGGGGGAGCGCCCGGCGGGGGATCGGGGCCCGCTCGTCGAGCGTGCTCTGCGCATCGGGCTGATCGCGCTGCAGGACGCCGGCGTGACCGTCAACGTGGATGCGGTGCGCTCGGAGTTCGAGCGGATGATGCGCCAGGCCGAGCAGGTCAACGAGCGCGCCGCGGCCGCGCTGGAGCAGACGCTCCGGGCCAACTTCGCCGATGGCGACGGCCGATTGCCACGCACGCTCGAGAGATTCC
>JAXDKY010000354.1:0-4631 GCA_034666885.1 Chloroflexota bacterium | reverse complement strand
ATCGCTCGCCGGTCGGGTATCGCTCCGCATGTCCGGATCGCCCCCGTGATCCCGATCGAGCAGGAGCTCATCGTGACCTTCTGGCGCGACGCGAAAGAGGGGGACGGCTGCCTGATCGGGGCAGGTGGCGTCCAGGTCGAACAAGAGGGCGACGTCGCGATCGGCCGACTGCCCACGACGAGGGAACAGGTGGCCGAGATCCTGGGGAAGAGCCGCGCAGGACGCCGGGTGCTGGCATCACCGAGAGCGGACGCGTTCTGTACGGTCGTGGTGCAGCTGTCCGAGGCGTTCATCGCCGATCTGCCGGACCTGCGTGAGCTCGAGTGCAACCCGGTCACCATCGGCCCGACCGGGGTCGCCGTCCTCGACGCTCTGCCCGCGGCCCACGCCGAGCACGTGAACTGAGATGACGCAGCAACCGGCGACCCACCCGGGCCCGCTCCTCGAAGTCGTCGATTGCTGGAAGTCCTTCGGGGCCGTCCACGCGATCAACGGGTGCAGCCTGACTGTCGAGGCCGGCACCATCACCGGCCTGATCGGGCCGAACGGTGCGGGCAAGACGACCCTGTTCAACCTGATCACTGGCTTCCAGAAACTCACCGCGGGCCGGATCATGTTCCGTGGGCAGCGCATCGATAACCTGCCGCCGCACCGCATCTTTGGCGTTGGCGTCATCCGCACGTTCCAGATCACGCGGCAATTCACGAGCATGTCCCTGATCGAGAACCTGATGCTCGTGCCCCCCGCGCAAACGGGTGAAGCACCGTGGGCCAGCTGGTTGTGGCCCAAGCGCATCAGGCGCCAAGAAGCCGAGATCTACGAGCGGGCTGAGGAAGTGCTCGATCGCGTCGGCCTGACCAGGTTGCGCGACGAATCCGCGGGCAGCCTGTCCGGCGGCCAGAAGAAACTGCTCGAGCTGGCGCGAACCTTGATGTGCGATCCCCTCCTCGTCCTGCTGGACGAGCCCGGAGCGGGCGTCAATCCGTCGCTCACGAAGGAACTGATGGGCCATGTGGATCGACTCCGCCGAGAGCGCGGCATCACGTTCGTCGTCATCGAGCACGACATGGACCTGGTCGCCCGGCTGTGCGACACCGTCATCGTGATGAGCGACGGGAAGCAACTCATGCAAGGCACGCCCGACGTGGTCAGGCGCGACGAGCGGGTCCTGGAGGCCTACCTGGGCCGTCGTTCCGATGGCCCCGGCCAGCCCGCGAGCGAGGCGGACCATGCCGCCGCAGGGGGTTGAGGTGACCGCGCTCGAAGCCACCTCGGTCGTGGCGGGCTACGGCGAATTGGAGATCCTTCACGGCGTCTCCATCCGCGTCGAGGACGGCGAGCTCGTGGCGATCATCGGGCCGAATGGCTCCGGCAAGTCCACGCTGCTCAAGACGATCTTCGGACTCGTCCAGCTGCACAGTGGGTCGGTCCACGCAGCGGGCAACGACATCAGTGGCCGCACGCCGGAAGCCATCGCGAGCCTTGGCGTTTCCTATGTGCCGCAGAACGACAATGTCTTCCCGTCGATGAGCATCCACGAGAACCTGTTGATCGGCGGCTATCTGACAAAGAGCAGCCTGGACGAACGGCTGGCCCGCATGTACGCGCTGTTCCCGGACCTGGCCGGCCGGCAGAAGGCCCGAGCCCGCGAGCTGTCGGGCGGTCAGCGCCAGATGCTGGCCATGGCGCGCGCACTGATGCTCGATCCGAAGGTCTTGCTCCTTGACGAACCTTCGGCCGGCCTCTCGCCCAAGCTGGTCGACGTGCTGGCGCGAAAGATCGTCGAGATCAACGCCGCTGGTACCGCGATCCTGCTGGTCGAGCAGAGCACCCAGATGGCGCTGACCTTGAGTTCGCGAGCCTACGTGCTGGCGACGGGGAAGAACGTGCTCGAAGGCCAGTCACAGGACATCCTGGAGAACAAGGAGGTCGGCACGCTGTACCTCGGCCGGTAGCGCGAGACGCTGGCTGGTGGGTCAGCCAGTCACCCCGGGCGGGCAGGTCAGGCTCTGGCCCAGACCGTCGCCAGATACTGCAGCCAGTTCCCCCCGATGACCTTCTCGATCCTCGAGGCCGTCCATTCGCGCCGTTCGAGGGCGGCGATCAGGTTCGAGGTTTCCGCGATGGTCTCGATCCCGGCCGGGTTCTTGACGGCGCCAAAGTCGGTGAGCGTCCGCGCGTACCCCTTGTCACGCATGAGCCATTCCAGGAATTCCTGCGGCTGACCCTCGGTGAAGTCGGTGCCGAAGCCCACGTTGTCTTCGCCGCAGTGGTCCACGACGAGGTCGATGGCCGCCGCATAGTCGTCGACCGTCGATGCCGGCCCTTTTGGCAGGAATGCCGGAAACATCGTGACGCTGACCAGTCCCCCGCGATCGACCACAGCCTTCAGCTGCGCCCAACTCTTGTTGCGGGGATGCTCCTTGAGCTCCTTGGGCAGCACGTGCGACATGACGACCGGTACCGTGGAGGCCGCGATCGCATCGTCCGCCGTTCTCTCGCCGACGTGCGACAGGTCGATCGCAACGCCGACGCGATTCATCTCGGCGATGACCTCGCGGCCGAAGTCCGTCAGGCCGGAATCACGCGATTCGTACGATCCGCTGCCGATCAGGTTCGTGGTGTTGTAGCACAGCTGCATGACGCCAACGCCCAACGTCTTGTAGAGCCCGATGTAGCTCAGCTGATCCTCGATGGGGCTGAGGTTCTGAAAGCCGAGGACGACGCCGGTCCGGTTCGTGGAGCGCGCCAACTCGAGGTCGGAGATCTGACGAACGGGCAGGATCAGGTCCGAGAATTCATCGAACCAGCCGATCCAGCGCGCGACGTTGTCCATCGTCTGCCGCGCGTTCTCCCACAGCGCGCACGTGGCGTTGATCGCCGAGACCCCTCCCGCTCGGAGGGCGTTGAACACGTCGGGGCCCCAGTTGGCAACGACGAGGCCGTCGAAGACGAAGGGATCGTCTGCCTGAGGGTGCGTCTCGTTCATCGAGCGGCTGCGCTCCTGTCCTGGCTGCCGGCGCCCAGGGCCATCCATCGGCCCAGGCTGGATGACGTCGATGCCGGGCTGGCGTCAGCCGATCGTCGGCAACTCGCCGCGCTGCCTCGGCTTCGGGACGACCGTCACGCACTGTCCCTTGAGGACGAGCTCCGGCTGATCCATGACCTTCACGATGCTGTACTTCGGATCGGGACTGTCATCCCACACGGCGTTCGACCCATCGATATAGCGTTCGACGGTGAAGTCGAACGTCCGCGACGTGTTGCCGATCTTCACGATCTCGCCGTAGAACCGAACCCAGTCGCCGCCGAAGATCGGCTTGAGGAAGTCGATGTCGTAGTGCACGATCAGACCGCCGTCGCCATCGAGGCGCGCCGTCAGCTCCGTGGCGATCCATCCAAGCTGTTTCACGGCCCACCAACCGCCCATCATGCCGCGGGGCCCGCCGCCGAGTTCACCGTCCACTTTCATCTTTATCTCGGCGGTAAGGCGGTCGCGTGGGATGCGGTCGATGTCGACGCCGTTACTCATGCTGCTGCTCCGCGCCTCCAAGGTGGTTCGTCTGGATCTGAACCGTCAGGGTGATTACGCTACCATAGATGTTAGACGTCTAATATGCCACGTTGGCGCGTCCTCCCCGAGGCGGTCGAGCAGCGTGCTATGCTCGCTGGACGGGACAAGTTCCAGTCCCTTTCGAAGATCAGCAGGAGTCATCTCTTGACATTGGCGCCCTCGACGCCGTTCGACCCCAGCGCGAGCATGGAGCACGTCGAGTTCTTCCGCGGCCTCGCCGATCCGGTTCGACTCGAGATGATTCGAGCCATGGCCCGCGAGCGTGAAGTGGCGTGTACGACGTACGAGCGTCGTTTCGCCCTGGCGAAGAGCACGATCAGCTATCACATCCGGACGCTCCGCATGGCGGGGATGATCACCGTCCGAAAAGAAGGGCCCTACTACTACTACCAGCTGCAGGAGAGCACCTTCGAGCGGCTCGCTCCGGGCATGCTGAAGTCGTTTCGCAAGGTCGATGGCGCCGCGTCGAAGGAACGTTCCAAGTAGCTGCGGTCGCGCGCACTTGCAACGCCGGCACCGGCGTTCGTGTGTTGGCGCTGAGGTCGACTGAGCTCGGTCAGCCGCCGACCCGAACGAGGAACCGACCGCGTGCCTTGCCGGCGAGCACCGTCTCGAGGGCTTGAGGCAGTTCGTCGAGGCCGATCTCCGTAGCACGGTCGGCAACACCCTGCGGTCGGAGGTCGCCCGCCAGCCGGTTCCAGATGGCGGTCCGTTCGGGCATCGGAACGTTCGCCGAGTCGATCCCGACGAGGGAGCAATCGCGGAGGATGAACGGAAACACCGACGTCGTCAGGTCCGCCCCGCTGACGTTTCCACTTGCGGCGACGGCTGCCCCGTATCTGAGCGTCCGAAGGATGTAGGGGAGGGTCGCGTGACCGACCGGATCGATCGCGCCGGCCCAACGTTCCGGTTCAAGCTTTCGCCGACTCCGGCCGAGTTCCGAGCGATCGATGAATCCGTGGACCCCGCGTCGACGGAGATCGTCCTCGGCGTCAGGCTTGGTCGTCAGCGCCCAGACTTCGTAGCCGCGACCGACCAGGATGCCGATCGCGAAGCC
>JAXDKY010000353.1:0-7659 GCA_034666885.1 Chloroflexota bacterium | reverse complement strand
GTAGATCGCCGGGAACTTCACGGTCTTGCGCGAGCCGGTGTTGGCGTCGATCCACTCGACCGTCGAGTTGGTGTGGGCGTGCGCCCGCTTGGTCACCAGGTTGTAGACGTCGTTCGACCAGTTCTGGATGGTCGTGTAGCGGACCTTGGAACCCGGCAGGGCGACGACCTCGACGACGGCGGCGTGGAGGGAGTCGGTGGCGTAGATCGGCGCGGTGCAGCCCTCGATGTAGTGGACCTTGGCGCCCTCGTCGACGACGATCAGCGTCCGCTCGAACTGGCCGGTGTTCTCGCCGTTGATGCGGAAGTAGGCCTGCAGCGGCAGCGGCACCTCGACGCCCTTGGGGACGTAGACGAACGAGCCACCCGACCACACCGCGCTATTGAGCGCCGCGAACTTGTTGTCCTCGGGCGGGACGATCGTGCCGAAGTACTTCCTGAAGATCTCGGGGTATTCCTTGAGCGCCTGGTCGGTGCCCATGAACACGACGCCGATGGCGGTCAGCTCCTCGCGCACCGAGTGGTAGACGACCTCGGAGTCGTACTGCGCGCCCACGCCGGCGAGGAACTTGCGTTCCGCCTCGGGGATGCCGAGCTTCTCGAACGTCGCCTTGATCTGCTCGGGGACGTCGTCCCACGACTTCTCTTCGCGCTCGGACGGCTTGCGGTAGTAGACGATCTTGTCGAAGTCGATCTTGTCGAGCCCGTCGGTCCAGGTGGGCATCGGCCGCTTGAGGAAGTGCTCGTAGGCGCGCAGGCGGAACTGCAGCATCCAGTCCGGCTCTTCCTTGAACCCGCTGATCTCCTCCACCGTGGCGCGCGTGAGCCCACGCTTCGTTTCCCGGAGGTAGGCGATGTCGTCGTGGAACGCGAACTGGTCGCGCTGGTCGGTGACGATCTCGCGGGTGGCGGTCATACGATCTGTGTCCTCGTCGGGGGTCGACGCACTCGCGCCGCGGCAGGGATCCTGGCCCTTCAGTAATTCCGACCTAGATTATCGGGATTACCGCTCGAAGCGTCAACGAGGACCATCGAGCCCTCGGGGCGCACAGGAACACCGCTCCGGCGGACCGGAGCGGTGTCGGGCTGGCTGGGGGTCGCGGCGGTCAGGCGCGAGCCGGCTCGTCGCTCATGTTCGTGCGCTTGCCGTTGGTCTTCCCGAGGCCGTCGGGCAGGTCGCTGGGCGGCTCGGCGAACGGGCTGTTGCGATCGCTCGTCGAGTCGGCGAAGGTCGAGGACTCGACGGGCTTGGTGACCGCAGCGTCGAAGGCATGCGGCTCGGACCCGTCGATGCCCCACTGGGCGCGACGCTCAGCCATCCTGGCCTGGGCCTGTCGCATGGCCTGCTGGAGGCGGGCCTTGATGCTCGGCGAATTGGCGAGGGCCCAGCCGACCAGCCCCAGGGTGACCGCTCCGGCGATCACGAACGGCAGGCGCGACGGGCGCTTCACGATGCCGGCATCCTGGGCGGCGCTGCGCGCGTTCTTCGCCAGGTGCTTCCCGGCGTCGCGCAGATCCTTGCCGGCATCCCGGAATTCCTTGGCCACGTAGACGTTTGGCATATAGTGCTTGGACATGTCGATCTTCGAGAAGTCGACTTTCGAGAGGTCGATCTGCGGCGCCTCGAAGTCACGTCGGAAGTCATTGAGGTCCTTGCGGACCTGGCCGAGTTCCTTGCGCGTATCGCCAAGGGCCTTGGCGATGTCGTCGCGGGACATCTCGGGGAGCTTCAGCTCGGGCAGCCGCTCTCTCAGGTGTAACTCAGGCATCGCTGGCCCTCCTGTCTGGGGTGGAGGGTCAGGATACGTCCGGTCGCCTTTCGCGCCCACCCGCCCATTTCGGGCTCGGGTTGCGTGTACGTGACGGACGCGCGCCCGCGCCGCCCGGTGGCGCGACGCTAGGTTTTGATCGTTTTGGTGACCCAGCCGCTCCAATTGCCGGCGCGGTCGCGGGAGCGGACCCGGAACTCGTAGGTGCTGTGACGGCGCCACTTCACGGCTCTGTGCCTCGCGGTCGTGATGCCGTAGTCGATCCACGAGCCGCCGTTGCGGCGGCGCTGGATCTGGTAGTAGCGCAGGCCCGATGTCAGGACCTGGAGCCGCGTGTCACCGCCGGTCCATCGGAGGTAGACCCGGACCGTCGTGCTGGACAGGGTCGTCAGGGAGGCGTAGCGCGGCCGGGCCCACGAGCCGGTGCGGTCGGGGCCCTTGAGGTAGACCCCCGCCCAATAGCGCACGCCCGACGGCGCGATGGCCAGACCGAAGCCGACGTAGTTGTAGCCGTTCGACATGACGATGTCGCGATGGCTGGGCGAACCCATCCAGCCCTGGACCGCGAACGCCGCGGAGTAGTCGAGGGCGGCCGCAGTGTTCCAGGCGATGATCTCGCCGGCGCCGTACCACTTGATGTTCGAGGCGACGATCATGTCGAAGACGTTGGTGCCGTTGGACTGCGTGTGGCTGAACTCCCCGGTGTCGGCCATGTAGGCGGCGCGCTCGCGGGCGAGTCCGGCGAGCCGTTCATCCCAGCGCAGGGCGACCAAGCCCGCGGCAGCGCGGCGGCGGTTCGTCAACGTCAGGACGGAGTGCTCAGCGGCGGTGATGGCCGAGCTGGAGGTATCCGTCGTATCGGCGGCGATGGCCGACGGGACGAGGCCGACGAGGAGGACGGCGGCGATGGCCAACGGGATGAAGCGGCGGGAAGGGGAACGCATGCCCAGACTGTCGCGGCCCTGGGACGGCGTCGATACGGGCCAGCTGTCCCAAGGGTGCGGGGCGGATGGTCATGGTCCGGACTGCACCCATGACGTATGGACCCACCCGGACCGCCATCTGCCGCACCACCGGCTCCGGCCCCGTGGCGGGCACGCTCGACGATGTGGGACCATGCCCGTCCGAGCCATCGCAGACGAGGAGTCGACATGTCAGCCATCCGTCGCGCCGAGGTCACCTGGTCGGGCGATCTGGCATCCGGCAGCGGCACGGTCAGCGCCCGAAGCAGCGGTGCGTTCGATTCGCTGCCCGTCAGCTGGGCCGCCCGCACGGAAGCCCCGAACGGCAAGACCAGCCCCGAGGAGCTCATCGCGGCCGCCCACGCCTCGTGCTTCGCGATGGCGTTCTCCGCGGATCTCGGCCGTGCCGGCACGCCGCCCGAGCGGCTGGACGTGTCCGCGGACGTGACGTTCGACAAGGTCGAGGCGGGCTGGCGGGTCGTGTCGAGCGCCCTCACGGTGCGGGGCGTGGTCCCCGGGATGTCCGGTCCGGATTTCGTCGCCGCCGCCGAAAAGGCGAAGGACGGCTGCCCCATCAGCCAGGCACTCAAGGGGAATGTCGCCCTGAGCGTGGACGCGGCGCTCGCGGGCTAACGCGGTCCGCGGCTAGCCGACGGTCAGGATCCGCCGCGGGTTGGCCACGGTCATCGTCTCGATCTCCGCGTCGCTGACGCCCGCCTCGCGCAGCCGCGGCAGGAACGTCCGGGCCAGATAGACGTAGCCGTTGCCCTCGTAGCGGATGAGCTGCGAGTCATGGCAAACGTCCTGGGAGAGCAGGACCCGCTCGACGTGGCCGCGCGACAACAGCTCGCACAACAGGTCGACGACGCGACCTTCGCCGTGTCGCTCGACCGCGTTGAAGGACATGCCGAGGAAGTCGAACTCGACGCTGGCTCCGCGCTCCAGGATCGCGAGGTGATGCTCGAGCACCGGGTACGAGTCGGCATGACCGATGACGACCCGGCTCGGGTCGGCGCCCTCCTCCTCGAAGATGCGCAGCTGGGCGAGGCCGACCGCCGACAGCACGCCGTGGGTCGTGATCGCGAGGCCCGTCCGGCGAGCGGCCCGAGCCGCCGCGCGGTGGACCCGCTCCTCCTGAGCCGACAGCCACGGCTTGTCCGTTCCGATCTCCCCGATGATCCCGGGACGGACGCCGCTGTTGGCGACGCCACCGCTGGCCTCCGCCACGAACTCGTCGGCGAGGGCATCGACCGAGCGCCGGTCGATCAGGGCCTCGGCCGGGTAGTACGCCCCGCGATACCAACCGCAGCCCATGACGATGTTCAGACCGCTTGCGCGCGCGACCTCAATCAGCCAGACCGGATCTCGACCGACGCCGGGCAACGTCAGATCGACGAGGCTCCGACCGCCGGCCTCGCGGAACGCCGCCAGCTCCTCGAGGATCAACGGCTGGTCGCGGGTGAGCTGCCAGTAGTCCCAGCGGTCGGGGATCTGCCATAGCGCGATCTGCGTGTGCTCGTGCGGCAGGGTGAACCCGAGCTCACCGGGATCGATCGGGCCGAGGACCGTCTGGACGTGGGCCATGGCCCGCGATGCTACGCCGTCGCGACGGCTCGCTGCTCGACCTGGGCCGCGGCGAGAAGGACGTCGAGGATGGCACGCGTGCGGCCCACCGACTCCTCCGGGCGGTAGCCGTCGCCGGCCTCGATGCGCTGGAGCAGGAGCCCGTCCAGCAGGCCGAGGAAGCCGCGCGCGTAGCCCTCCACATCGAGCCAGGCCGGGAGCTCGCCGCGGGCCACGCCCTCGTGCAGGAGCATCAGCGCCGCCCCGACCAGCTGCTCGCGGCGGCGAGCGAGCATCTCGCGGACGTCGGGCTCATCCGGCGCTTCGGCCCATGCCCGCACGAGGCCGACCTGCCCCGGGGCGCCTTCGAACTCGTCGATGGTCTCGACGTAGTAGGCGGCCGCGGCCATGAGCTTGTCGGCGGTGGTGGACAGTGGCGCCAGCCGGATCGCGAGCTCATCGAGACCCTGCGTGGAGATGATGTCGCAGCTCTGCAGGAAGAGGGCGTCCTTGCCCTTGAAGTGCGTGTAGATGGCCCCGACGGACAGGCCCGATCGGTGGACCACGTC
This sequence comes from Chloroflexota bacterium, assembly GCA_034666885.1. Lineage (GTDB taxonomy): Bacteria > Chloroflexota > Limnocylindria > Limnocylindrales > CSP1-4 > SPCO01. The sequence continues at coordinate 2,797 of JAXDKY010000353.1, read as the reverse complement.
GGCGATGGTCGCGCGGTGGTAGCCCTTCTCGGCGAAGACCTCGACCGCGGCGCGGATGATGCGTTCGCGGACCTGTTGTTCGTGTTCGGCGGAGATGCGAGGCACGGGTGTCGTGGCTCCTGAGGGAACGGTTGCTCCCTCAACGGTACCGCAACATCCTGCACGAATCAACGCCGAAGCATTGACAAAGAGAATCATCATTCTCTATCTTGCCCCTGTCACCGCCAGCCTGACCAGGGGGCCACGTCCGATGTTTTCTCGCTGGGGAGCGTTCGTCTACCGCTTCCGCCGACCCGTCTCGATCCTCGCCATCGTGCTGGCCGTCGCCTCGATGGCGCTCGCGACCCGCACGGCCGATTCCCTCAGTTCGGGCGGCTGGCTCGACACCGACGCCGAGTCGGCCCTCGTCGCCGAACGCCTGGACACCGAGTACGGCGCCGGGCGGAGCTCGGTCATCGCGCTGTTCCGCGCCGACCAGCCCGGAGCCGATGCCAAGTCTCCGGCGTTCCAGCAGGCGATCACCACCGCCATCGACGGGCTGCGCCCCGATCCGCGCGTCACCGGCTTCGTCGGGTACGCCGAGACGCAGGATCCGCGGTTCATCAGCCAGGCCGGCGACGCCGCCTACGTGGTGATCGAGCTCGACATGACCGAGGAGGCGTCCGTTGCGGTCGTCGACGACCTGCGTGCCGCGATCGTGCCGCCGGCCGGCTACTCGTACCAGCTGACCGGCTACGGGCCGATCACCCTGGATTCGGCCGCGCAATCCGAGAAGGACCTCGCGCGCGCGGAGACGGTGTCGTTCCCGATCCTCGCGATCGTGCTCATCCTCGTGTTCGCATCGGTGGTCGCCGCGGGCATGCCCCTGCTCGTGGCCGGGCTGGCCATCCCGTCCAGCCTGGCGTTGATCTATCTCGTCGCGCAGCAGGTCGAGATGAGCATCTTCGTGCTCAACATCGCGACGATGCTCGGGCTGGCGCTCGCGATCGACTACTCGCTCTTCATCGTCAGCCGCTTCCGCGAGGAACTCCGGCGCGGCCGAACGGTCGAGGAGGCCGTGGAGCGGACCGTCGCCACCGCCGGCAAGGCCGTGGCGTTCAGCGGCATCGCCGTCGCCATCGGCCTCTCGGGACTCCTGTTGTTCGAGGCGCCGGCCATCCGCTCGATCGGCATCAGCGGTTCGCTGGTCGTGCTGTGCTCGGTCCTGTACGCGCTCACCTTCCTGCCGGCGCTCCTCGGGATGCTCGGGCATCGGGTCAATGCCCTGTCGTTGCGCGGCCTGCTCGGCCGGTTCCGGCCGCTCGCCGCCGAGCCAGGACTCGCACGGCGGTCACGCTGGGAGCGTGTCGCCCACGCCGTCATGCGCCGCCCGCTGGCCGTCCTCGTCCCGACGCTGGCGATCCTCCTGATCGCCGGGTCACCGTTCCTGAACCTCGAACAGGGCGTGCCCGGCGCTGACATCTACCCGGCCGGCGTGGAGAGCCGCGATGCGTACGTCGCGCTGCAGACGGACTTCGCGCCCGGCGAGACGACCCCGATCGTCATCCTCGCCAACGTCCAGGGCGCACCCACCGACCCCGCCAACATCGCCGCCATCAGCTCGTTCGCAACGGCGGTCGACGCGATCGACGGGATCGACCGGGTGGAGGGGCCGTTCTCGATCCGCGATCCACAGACCGGCACCGAGCTGACGCCCGACCAGGTCGCCGCGCTCTATGCGCTGCCGGCGAGCCAGCGACCGCCCGGCATCGACGCGCTGCTCGCGCGCTACGTCGAAGGATCGACGGTGCGGCTCGATGCCATCAGTCCCCTGTCGCCGTCCCAGCCGGTGGCGACGGACATGATCCCCGTGATCAGGGCCATCGACCCTGGGGCTGGCATCACGACCGAGGTCGGCGGCAGCGCGGCGACGGGCCACGACTTCCTGGTCTCCCAGAGCGAGCGCGCGCCGCTGGCCGTCGGCCTTACCCTCATCGCGAGTGCCGTGATCCTGTTCCTGCTCTTCGGCTCGGTGATCATCCCGCTCAAGGCCGTCGTCATGACGCTGCTGTCGATCAGCGCCAGCTTCGGGGCGCTCGTCTGGATCTTCCAGGAGGGCCACCTGTCGGACGTCCTCGCGTTCCAGCCGCTGGGCTACACCATCGCGGGGAACCCGATCATCATGTTCAGCGTGATCTTCGGGCTGTCGATGGACTACGAGGTCCTGCTGCTGTCGCGGATCCAGGAGGCGTATCGCCGGACCGGGGACAACACCGCGTCCGTCGCGGAAGGCCTCGCCCGGACCGCGGGCGTCATCACCGGTGCCGCGCTGATCATGGTCACGGTGTTCGCCGCGTTCGCGTTGGCCGACGTCATCACGATCAAGAGCATCGGCGTCGGCATGGCGATCGCGGTGTTCGTCGACGCGACGATCATCCGGGTGCTGCTGGTGCCGGCGACGATGCGATTGATGGGCCGCTGGAACTGGTGGGCGCCGGGCCCGCTCGGCCGCCTCGCCGATCGACTCGGGTTCAGCCATGTCGAGGACGAGGACTCGGAGGCGCCGGAGCCGGTGGCCGGCGAGCCGGGCGCATCGGTGGGACCGGCGGGCTACGCTGGCACCTGATGGACGACCGACCCGGCCAGCCGGCCGCGACTGAACCTGGCAGCGTGCCCGACCCCGGCGTCATTCGACTCGGGCCGAACAGCGGTGGCCGAGGCCCGGGCGTCGGCGGCGGGCGCGTGTATGCCTGGGAATGGGGACCCGACCAGGCGCGCCGGCCGGGACTGCCCTGGATGGGCGTGTTCCTGCTGGTGT
>JAXDKY010000352.1:0-5306 GCA_034666885.1 Chloroflexota bacterium | reverse complement strand
AACGGGTCTGCATCGACAGCGCGCCGACCTTCCACATCCGCTGACGTGCCGGCCCGGCGGTTACCCGCAGCCTCGGGGACCGAGGTGGAACGAGCGCGGGTCTCCTTCACGTTCGATGGGCGGCGGTGCGAGGGCGTAGAGGGCGAGCCGGTCGCGGTCAGCCTGCTCGCCGCGGGCCGGCGGACCCTGTCGCGCAGCTTCCGCTTCCATCGGCCGCGCGGCCTGATGTGCAGCACCGGTCAGTGCGGTTGGTGCGAGTGCGAGGTCGACGGGCGTCCGAGCGTGCGGACGTGCCGCGTGCCGGTGCGCGAGGGCATGGTGGTCCGCGGCGAACACGCGTGGCCATCTGTCGAGGGCGACCTGCTGCGGGTCCTCGACCTGGGCTCGCGGTTCGTGCCGCCGACCTTCTATCACCACCGGTTCCTGCGGCCGCGTGCCCTGCGCAAGTGGTACCTCGACGTCATCCGCTGGTTCGGTGGGCGGGGCCAGCTGGGCGACGGCTCGAGGACCGACCGACTGCCGCGCAGCGTTCGGCACGACGCGCCCGACGTGTTGGTCGTGGGGGGTGGGTCGAGCGGTTTGTCGGCCGCGATCGGGGCGGCGGAGTCCGGGGCCCGGGTCGTCGTGCTCGAGGCGGAGGTGGCTCCGGATGGCGGTGCGGGCGACGGCGATTTGCTGGCCCTGGCACGCCAGCGCGGCGTGGAGGTCCGGATCGGCACGGCCGCAACGGGTTGGTACGGCGGGATGGTCACGGCCGTGGACGCGGAGTCGATCTGGGAGATCCGGCCGCGGGCCGTCGTGGCGGCGACGGGCACCTACGAGCTCGTTCCCACCGTGCCGGGGTCCGACCGGCCGGGGGTGCTCGGGGCGCGGTTGACGGCTCGCCTGCTCGGGGAACATCGAGTGCTTCCGGGCGAACGCGCAGCGCTGGTCGGTGACGGGGCGGAGCTGACGGCGGTGGGCGTGGCGCTGCGTGAAGCGGGCGCCGCGGTCCTGGGGCCGATCCCGACGAAGGCGCTCCGGGAGGTCGGTGGTCGTGCAGGGGTGGCGTGGGTCCGGTACCTCGACCACGACGGCACCGCCCGCCGCGATCCCATGGATGTCGTCGTGTTCGGCGACCGGACGCCGAAGCTCGACCTCGTGCTTGCCGCCGGCGGGCGAGTGGGCTGGGTCGACGGACGCCTGTCCGCCCAGGCCGATCCGGACGGTCGAACGAGCGTGCCCGGCCTGTTCGTGGCCGGCGATACCGCCTCCGGGGATCCCGGAATGGCCAGCGACCGTGCGCGGCGCGCCGGCCGAGCCGCAGCCGCATTCGCGCGTGCGCCGTCGGGAGCGCCAGCCCAGCCCGATGACAACGGGCCGACGGCAACCCGCGCGACCCGCGCGACGCGGACCGGGGACCCGGCGCGCAGCGCGACCGCCGGGCACGCGCCGAACCCCGGCTCACCACACGCGGTGCTGTGTTTCTGCGAAGACGTTCGCGGCTGGGAGGTCCAGACGGAGCGCGCGGCCGGCTATCGGGACCCGGAGCTCGTCAAGCGACGTACGGGCGCCCTGACAGGACCGTGCCAGGGGAAGTACTGCCTGTCGGCGGTCACGTGCGCGCTGAACGACACAGGCCTCGGGGCAACGAGCACCGGCGACGTCCTGCTCCCGACCGGTCGGCCCCCGTTCCAGCCGCTTCGCCTGGGCGACCTGGTCGCCGAGGACGACGCGTGACCCGAAGCGCCCTGGCCACGTTCCTTGGCCCATCGGACGTGCCAGCCACGGCGGAGGTCGTCATCGTCGGCGGCGGTATCGGTGGCCTCGCCCTCGCCCGGGAGCTGCTGGCGCAGGGGATGCGCGACATCGTCATCGTCGAACGCGGCTACCCCGGTTCGGGCGCGACCGGCCGGAACGTCGCCCGGATCCGCGCGATGCAGCTGACCGAGGCGTTGACCCACGTCGCCCGAGCCTGCCAGGACAAGTACGACCGGATGGGCGACGAGCTCGACTTCAACGTGCTGTTCTACCGACTCGGCTACGCCTGGGTGCTGTACGAGACCGAAGAGCTCGAGCGGATGCGCGACATCGTCGCGATGCACCACCGGATCGGCGTCCAGAGCGCGCTGCTGTCGCCCGACGACACGCTTCGACGGCTCCCGGTCCTCCGCGGCGGCGACCCGGTGGCGGGCGCGGTCCTCAACGACGACGCGATCGTCCACCACGACGCCGTGGTGTGGGCCCATCTGGAGCACCTCGCCGGCCGCCCGGTCCGACTCCTCAGCGGGACCACGGTCCGTGGCATCGAGGCCGGCGCCGGAGGCGTGGAAGCCGTGGAGACCGATCGCGGCCGGATCGAGACCCGCATCGTCGTGAACGCCGCCGGCGGCTGGTCGGGTGAACTCAACGCCCTGGCCCGCGTCGCCGCCCCCAACCGACCGCTCCGACGCGAGGTCCTCGTCACGGCTCCGCTCCGCCGCTCGATCGATGCGGCGATCACCTTCTATCGGCCGACCGAGGGATGGTTCAACCAGACCCTGCGCGGCGAGGTCGTCATGGGCGTCGTCGACCCGGAGGAGCCCCATGGCGTTGACCAGACCTCGTCGGCGGCGTTCCTCCGGCGGACCGCATCGCTCGTCACGCGCAAGGCGCCCGCCCTGGCCGACGCGACCGTGATCCGTCAATGGGCCGGGATGTACGACGTGTCACCGGACCACCTCCCACTGGTCGGGCCGACGCGCCAGCTTGATGGCTGGTGGCAGGCGAATGGCTGGAGCGGCCGCGGCATGCTCCTTGCGCCGTACCTTGCCGAGCTTCTCGCCACGCGCATGACGACCGGAGCGATCCCGAGCAGGCTCGAGATGTTCGATCCGGACCGGTTCGACGCCGCCGCGCCCGCAACGGGCTCCGAGCAGGATTACTACGCCCGCTACGCCGCGCGCTGAACGAACCTTCACCGCGCTCGCACCCTGCCCGCAACCGATCTGGGGCATCCTTCGCGATGCCGGGCAGCCGTCCGGTGCCGTCCGCGCGGCCACGCGCGGTCGACCGTCACGTCCGCACGAGCCCGATGCCACCCATGGACACCGACCGGATCCCGACCGAACCGACTACCGACCACGAGCCGCCGAGCGCGACCTCCCTCGCGACCGGCCCCTCCCAGGCTCCGACGTCAACGGCGGCCGCTCGAGGAAGTCGGGCGGTGCTCATCGGCGCGATCGTCGCGCTCGCGTTGGTCGCGACGTTCAGCGCCGGGATCGGGGTCGGTCGCCTGGTCTTCTCGCCTTCGGGCGGGCCAGACGCGATCCCGAACCCTGCGTCCGGACCCACGGCCTCCGCCCCGACCACGTTCGGCCTCATCAAGGAGGCATGGGACACCATCCACCAGCAGTACGTGGCCAGGGACGAGCTGAACGACCAACAGCTCATCTACGGCGCCATCGACGGCATGACCCAGGCGGTCGGCGATACCGGCCATACCGACTTCATGACGCCCGCGGAGCGCCAGCAACGCGACGACGCCCTGTCCGGCTCCTATGTCGGGATCGGCGTTCGGATCGACGAAACGCCCGAGGGCCTGCCGCGCATCGTGGCGGTCTTCAAGGGCAGCCCGGCGGAGTCGGCGGGGCTCAAGGCGGATGACGTGATCATCGCGGTGAACGGCCAGAAGACCGCCGGCGTCACCATCGACCAGGTCGCCGGATGGGTCCGCGGGGAAGCGGGCACCACGGTCGAGCTGACGATCCGGCCCGCCGGCCAGACGACGGAGCGTACGGTATCGATCGTCCGGGCCGACGTACCGATCGAGCCGGTCACGTGGACGCTCGTCGCGGGTTCGAAGACGGCGCTGATCCGCCTCGAGCAGTTCTCCTCGGGCGCCGCCGACGACATGGTCAAGGCGCTCAAGGACGCTCGCGACGCCGGGGCCGATCGGATCGTCCTGGACCTCCGGGGCAATCCCGGTGGCTACGTCAACGAGGCCGTCGGCATCGCCAGCCAGTTCCTCTCGAGCGGCGTCGTCTACATCGAGCGCAACGCGGCGGGCGACGAAACGAGCCACCCGGTGACGCCCGGCGGCGTCGCGACGGACCTGCCGCTGACCGTCATCGTCGACGGCGACACCGCGAGCTCGTCGGAGATCGTGTCGGGGGCCCTGCAGGATGCCGGTCGCGCGAAGATCGTCGGCGAGACGACGTTCGGCACGGGGACCGTGCTCGGTGAGTTCGTCCTCTCGGATGGTTCGGCGCTGCGGATCGGCACCGTGGAGTGGCTGACGCCAAAGGGTCGTCGCATCTGGCACGAAGGCATCGCGCCGGACGTGCCGGTGAAGATGCCCACGGGAGTCGTGCCCCTGACGCCGGATGACGTCCGCAGGCTCACCGCTGCGGAAGTCGCCAAGGTGAAGGACACGCAGCTCGCGAAGGCCCTGGAGGTCGTGGCCACCCAGGCTGCACCGCAGCCCTAACCACGGGCGTCCGTAACACCCCAGGGGCTGGACGAACGCCGACGGGCGACGCCTATATTGGTGGGCGCGCATGGGCCAGCTCGGTCGCCCAGACCGACGCGGCTCGGGTTGGAGGATCCGCCATGCATGTCCAGGCAAAGGCCGCGCCGAAGGCGTCCCCCGCCGACTTAGCCGAGTTCCTGAAGGTCCTGGCCGCGAACCGTGAATCCGAGCGGGACGCGATCAATATCGAGGGAGCGACCGGAGCGGCGATCGAGGGCGGAGGCGATTTCGTGTTCACCGTCACGGAGGGCCGCGCGCGCGACGCCCATGACCGGCTGACCGAGGCCGGCTATCACGTCGAGTGGACCTGGGACCTGTACCACGAAAGGATTCCCCCGGAAGAGGGATCGGGAGAGGCGAGCATCACCGAGGACGACGACCCGAATCAACCCGGGATCCTGCTCGGCATCGTCCGACGGGCCAAGCGATCGGAGCTCGCGGCTGGCCGGAACATCGATACCGTCCTCATCAACGCTTTGACGAACGAACCCGGGTTCTTCTACGTCCAGGTCACGTTCGAGGGCGCGGAATGGCAGCATGTCCGCCCGGGCGAGGAGGACTAGAGCAGCTCTCCGTGCGCTGACGCCGTCGGCTCGCCTTCGCGCGGTCGCGGTTCCTCACCAGGACCGTAGTCGGTCGCATCGCCAGCGGTCGTGGCCGGGACATCGCCGGGCTCGAGCACGCGCAGCGGCGCGACCGCCTGCCCCTCGATGGCGCCGACGCCGAACGGGATCCACTTGCTCGGGTCCTGGAGCCGGTGGGCCTCGGTATTGCCACGCTCGTGGACCTGCTCGAAGCCCTTGGGCTCGATCCACAT
>JAXDKY010000351.1:0-3431 GCA_034666885.1 Chloroflexota bacterium | reverse complement strand
GCGCGATCTGGTGGTGGTGCATCGCCATGAACGGACGGTCCGCGACGGCTCGCGCGAGCGCGGCGTGGTGCCGGATGCGGACCGACGGCAGGAGGTCGGCCTCGACGGCCCGCCCGACGAGCTCGTGACGCAGGAACACCCCGTCCTCGTTCTCGAGGGCGAAGCCGTGCTCGAGCGCTTCGTCCAGCCCAGCCGAAAGGTCGGCGTCGAGCACCCCGTCGCCGTGGCGTGGTCCGCTCGATGAGCGCGGCGGGCCGCTCGTGGCATCGATCTCGAACGCCTCGGCCACCGCGGCCACGGTCTCGCGCGGCAACGGGCGGCCGGCCGGGGCAAGCAGCCGCAAGACGCGCCGGGTCTCGGTCGAGCGCACGGCCACCCGGGCGAGCACGAGGTCCTCGAAGGTCGATGTCAGCGACACGTTCGGCAGCTCGCGCCGGGCCGCGAGCAGTTCCTCGGCGACCAGCGGTCGACCGCCGGACCGCTCCACGACGACGACCAGGACGCTGGCCGACGGTCGCTCGCCTTCGATCGACTCGATGAGGCGGGCGAGCTCGTCTCGTCCGAGCGGCCCGAGCGTGAGGCGGTGCGGCTGGCGCGGCGCTCCCTCGAGCGAGCGCAGGTCGATGGCCCACGGATCGTCGCGCCGGATGGCATCGGCCTGGTACGTGCCGACGATCGCGACCCGCTGGGCGCGAGCGATGCGGGCCAGGAACGTCGCGAGCGTGCGCGTCCCGGCGTCGGCCCGGTGCAGGTCCTCGAGGACCAACAGCACCGGTCGCCGCTCCCCCAGCCGGCCGATCACGCCCAGGATCCCCTCGAGCAGGCGCGCCTGGCGCCGCTCCGGCACGGTCGTCAGCGCGTGGCGGGCCGGATCGGGCGCCCCGATGCGCGCCCCGAGTTCGGGCAACAGGCGGATCAGCTCATCGGTCGCACTGCCCATGATCGTGGCGAGGTCCCGATCGGGCAGGGCGGCCAGGGCCGGACGCATGGCGCGCGCGAGCAGCGCGTAGGGCGCATCGGTCATGGCCCCGAACGCGGAGCCGCGCAGCACCGTCATCGGCTCCTGGAGCGCGCCGACGCGACGGATGGCCTCGTCCACGAAGCGGGTCGTCCCGATCCCGGCCGTCCCGTCGATCAGGAGGGTGCCCGATTCACCGGCACTCGCCGCCTGGAGCACCGAGGCCAGCCTGGTGAAGGCGTCCTCTCGCCCCACGAACCGCGCGCTCGTGAACGTGGCAGGCATCACGGCATTCTAGTCCGCCGGGTCGGTCGATCATCCGCTCGGCTACGCTGGGCGGCGTGACCGACGGCCGTCGCGCCCCGCACCCCGCCAACGAGCTCAACGAGCTGCCCGGGGAGGAGTGGCTCTATTTCACGAAGTCGGTCCTGACGACGGCCTATCCCTCCGAGCTCGGGCACGCCACTCGCAAGGCGCACGGGGCGAACAAGCCGCCGCGGCTGATGGCGCGCCTGATCGAGTTCTTCAGCCGCACCGGCGAGCTCGTGCTCGATCCGTTCGCCGGCGTGGGCGGGACGCTCATCGGGGCCGCCATCGCGCGCGGGCCCAGGCGCGCCATCGGCATCGAGCTCGATCGGCGCTGGGCCGACATCTACCAGCGGGTCGTGACCGACCTCGCGGCCGAGCGCGACGGATTGGGCCCGACGATCGCGGACCTGGGCACGGCCGATCCGGGTGGCGTCCGGACCTTCGACCCATCGGGGCTGGAGTTCCGCGTCGGCGATGCGCTGCGACTGTTGCCGGAGCTCGCCGACGCGTCGGTCGACCTCGTGGCGACCGACCCGCCGTACAACATCCAGCTGCCGCTGACCATGGCCGGCGGCGTCCTCGCCGAGACGCATGCGAACCGGCGTACCGACTACGCGATGATCAGCGACGCGCCGGCCGATGTGGCCAACGCTCCCGACTACGCCACGTACCTGGAACGGATGCAATCGGTGTTCGTAGAGCTGGCGCGGGTCCTGCGACCGGGTCGCTACGCGGTGGTCATCGTGCGCGACGCATACCAGGGCGGGCGCTACCAGTTCGTCGGGTCGGACCTGGCCGCGCGCGCCGATGCGGCGGGACTGACCCCCAAGGGCGATCTCATCTGGCACCAGGCCGGGACACGGCTGCGGCCGTACGGCTATCCGCGGGTCTTCGTGCCGAACATCGCGCATCAGCACATCCTCGTGCTCCGGCGTGAACCGGCGCCCGGTCAGGCTCGGCGGCGACTCTCCAGGTAGGCGCTGAGGACGTCGCCGTCCACGTCGTCGCCCATGGTCCATGTCTCGGCGGCGATCGGCATCGTGGCCGTTGGCGGGCTCGTCGTCGGCATCTCGCCGACGAGGTCGCCGAGGGTCATCTTGTGGATCCAGCCCTGCCGGCCATCCGGGCACAGCACCAGCCAGTACACGCCGCGCTTCTCGAGGAGCTGGACCTCGTCACCCTGGTCGAGGAAGCCGATCTCCGCGCCGCGGAGCTCGTCCGGGCTGTCGAGGAGGCGCACGACGTTGTAGCCGATGAGCCGGCGCTCGCGACCATCCAAGGCGCCGACGAGGCCGTGATCGAACGTCAGTCGAGGCGCTGCGGCGGTGTCGCGGAGCGGGTCCGCGCGGCGCGCTTCGAGCAGCGACGGCCGGCGCCAGCGGGGCATCGCCATCTCGGGATCGAGGAGCAGGGCCGTCGCGGCTGCGGCGGCATCGGCCGGTGCGGGATCCGAGAAGCCATACGGGTTGGCACCGGCCACGGTGACGCCTCTCGCGGCGGCGGCCGCCAGGACCTCATCGGTGTCGGGCGGTTCGCCGTCCCGGCGTCGCTTGCCGAACAACCCGAAGCCCATCGCGACGCCGACGAGCCCGGTCGTCGTGACGAGGGTCGCGACCAGGCTGAGTGGCAGGACGGGACGCGCGCCGTCCAGCGCGGACATCGCCGACGCGAGGGCGCCGAACGGGCCCTGGGCGCCGTCGCCGGGCAGCTCGTTGATCCCGTTCCCACCGGGGCTGGTGGGAGCGCCACCATTAGGCGTCGTGGGGTGGGTCGAGGCTCCGGGGGCGCCGACGCCGGGCACGAAGCCGATGGCGGCGTCGCTCGGAGACGGCGAGGGAGCGGCAGGATCGATAGCGCTCGCCGTCGACGTGGCGGTCGGCGTCAGAGCGGGCGAGGGCGTCGCGGTGGCGTTCGCGGTACTTCCCGGCGTCGGGGTCGGCGCAGCGGTGGCGGCGGCCGTGGGACGAGCCGTCGGCGCGGGGGTCGGTCGGGCGGTCGGCCGCGGCGTCGCAACGGGCTTCGGGGTCGGCTTGGGCGTGGGCTTCGGGGTCGGCTTCGGGGTCGGGGCCGGGGTCGGCGGGACCGTGATGGTCAACGAACCGCCGCTGAGGCTGTCGCTGAACCGGTCTCGGCTCATCGCCTCGAAGGTGACCGCGTGCGTCCC
>JAXDKY010000350.1:0-2919 GCA_034666885.1 Chloroflexota bacterium | reverse complement strand
CCGTCCTCGGGGACGATGTAGCCGCCCTCGCCCTGGATCGGCTCGACGATGATCGCCGCGACCTCATTGGCGGGCGCGAGCTTGTCGAAGAGCACGTCGTCGAACCACTTGAGGTCTTCGACGCGCCCATACGGTGCGTGGAAGACGCCTGGCAGCAGTGGCCCGAAGCCGGCGTGGTATTTCGCCTTCGAGGCGGTCAACGACACCGAGCCGTACGTCCGACCGTGGAAGGCGCCGAGGAACGCGACGATGTACGGGCGCTTGGTCGCGAAGCGGGCGAGCTTGATGGACGCTTCGACGACCTCGGTCCCCGAGTTGCCGAGGTAGGCGCGGGCCTTACCGGCGATCGGCGCGATCTCGGCCAGGCGGCGACAGACCTCGGGGTAGATCGGCAGATAGAAGTCGGATGCGCTGAAGTGGATCAGCTCGGCAGCCTGCTCCTTGATCGCGGCCACGACCAGGGGATGCGAGTGGCCCGTCGACGTGACGGCGATGCCGGCGGCGAAGTCGAGAAAGAGGTTGCCGTCGATGTCCTCGACGGTCAGGCCGTCACCGCGGACGGGCACGATCGGGTAGGCGCGCGGCAGGCTCGGGGAGGTCCATTCCTCATCGAACGCCACGTGCGCACGGGCCTTGGGGCCGGGCAGCTCGGTGACGATGTGCGGGACGGGACGATCGCCGGCGAGACGCGACGCGGCCGATGACAAGGGGCACCTCAAGACGGGTCGTGCGACGCCCTAGACTGCATAGGGAGTATGCAGACTGGATATCGAGCGGCGAGTATAGCGGACGGCACGGGTCGGATCCGCGTTCCATCCCGCGTCACCGGCCGAAATGGGAGCCACGAAATGACCGAGCACGCGGTGGTGATCGCCGGAGCAGGTCCGACGGGCTTGATGCTGGCGGGCGAGCTGGCATTGGCCGGCGTCGACGTCGCCATCATCGAGCGTCGCGCCGATCAGGACCTCCCGGGCTCGCGCGCAGGCGGTCTGCAGTCACGCACCATCGAGGTCCTCGATCAGCGTGGGATCGCGGATCGGTTCCTCGCGGAGGGGCAGGTGGCCCAGGTTGCGGGGTTCGCCAGCATCCGCCTGGACATCAGCGACTTCCCCACTCGGCACCCCTACGGGCTCGGGCTCTGGCAGAGACACATCGAGCGGATCCTCGCCGGCTGGGTCGCCGAGCTCAAGGTCCCGGTCCACTACGGCACCGAGGTGACCGGATTCGCGCAGGACGACGCCGGCGTTGACGTCGCGCTGGCCGACGGCCAACGGATACGAGCGGAGTTTCTCATCGGCTGTGACGGAGGACGAAGCCTGGTCCGCAAAGCAGCCGGCATCGAGTTCCCCGGCTGGGATGCGACGACGAGCGCCCTGCTCGCCGAGGTCGAGATGACCGAGGAGCCGGAACTGGGCGTTCGCCGCACGCCCTCGGGCACGCATGCCATCGGCAAGGTCGAGTACGAGGTCATGGATGGCGCGGTGGTCTACAAGCCCGGCGGAACGGTCGGAGTCATGCTGACCGAGTCGCAGGTCGGCACGAGCGAGCCCACCCTGCGCGATCTGCGCGAGGGCCTCATCGCCGTCTACGGGACCGACTACGGGGTCCATAACCTCACGTGGATCACCAGGTTCACCGACATGACTCGGCAGGCCGCCGCCTACCGCGATGGACGGATCCTGCTGGCCGGCGACGCGGCGCACGTCCATTCCCCGATCGGCGGACAGGGCCTCAACACCGGTGTGCAAGACGCGGTCAATCTGGGATGGAAGCTGGCGCAGGTGGCCAAGGGGATATCGCCGGACAGCCTGCTGGACACGTACCATGCCGAGCGCCATCCGGTCGGTGCCCGTGTGCTCCGCACCACGATGGCGCAGGTCGCGCTGACGCGCGTCGACGATCGCAGCGAGGCGTTGCGCGACAGCGTGGCCGAGCTATTGAGCTTGGACGAGCCGCGGAAGCGGTTCGGCGCGATGATGTCTGGCCTGGACATCCAGTACGACCTCGGCGAGGGGCACCCGCTGCTCGGGCGGCGAATGCCGGACCTCGATCTGGCCACCGCAAGGGGCTCGCTGCGGGTGTTCACCCTGCTGCATGACGCTCGGCCCGTGCTCCTCAACTTCGGCGAACCTGGCGGCTTCGACATCACCCCGTGGGTGGATCGGGTCCAGGTGATCGACGCCAGCTACGATGGCCCGTGGGAGCTTCCGGCGATCGGGGCGGTCAGCGCTCCCGCCGTGATGCTGATCCGACCCGACGGCTACGTGGCGTGGGTGGGAGACCTGACGCAGCCGGGGCTGACTGACGCGCTGATCACGTGGTTCGGACCACCTACGGCGGCCCAGCGCACCTAGTCGACGACGGTGTGGCTCTGCTCTCGAAGGAACTGCGCGACGTAGTACATCGACAAGCCCGCCTTGCCGGTCGAGCCGCTCCCCTTCCAGCCACCGAATGCCTGCACGCCCGGCCACGCCCCGGTCGTCGCGCCGGCGCGACGGTTCACGTACACCGTCCCGGCCTGGATCCGGTCGTGGAACGTCTGGACCTCGGCCTTGTCTTCGGAGAAGATTCCGGCCGTCAGCCCATAGACCGAGTCGTTGGCCAGCGTCAGCGCCTCGTCGAGTGAGTCGACCGCATGGACCGCGGTCAGCGGCGCGAAGAACTCGTCGCGGAAGACGCGGTGGTTCGCGGGCAGCCCACCGACGACCGTCGGCTCGACGTAGAACCCGCGCGACAGGTCGCCGTCCGAGAGGTGCTCACCGCCGGTGAACACGGTGCCGTCCTTGCGGGCTTCGCCCACCGCCTTCTGGTGGCGGTCGACGGCCTTCTGGTCGATGATCGGGCCCAGCCAGTTGGCCCGCTCGAGCGGATCGCCGATGACGATCTGCTCGGTCTTCTCGACGAGCAGCTGGACGAGCT
>JAXDKY010000349.1:0-4333 GCA_034666885.1 Chloroflexota bacterium | reverse complement strand
CGGGGGCGCAGTCGGCCGCGGTCGATCACATCGTCCACGCGATCGCGGAGCGCGATCCACGACCGCTGCTCCTCGATGGCGTGACCGGCGGTGGCAAGACCGCCATCTACGTCGATGCCATCGCGGCATCGCTCGCGGCCGGCCGGCCGGCGCTCGTCCTCGTCCCGGAGATCGCGCTCGCCCTCCCGCTGGTCGATCGTCTACGGGCGGACCTGGATGCGCGGGTCGCGCTCGTCCATTCGGGGCTTGGCGACGGCGAGCGGGCCGACGAGTGGCGCCGGATCCGAGCCGGGGACGTGGACATCGTCGTCGGCACCCGGCTGGCCGTCCTCGCGCCGCTGGCGGATGTGGGCGTGGTCATCGTCGATGAGGAACACGATCCTGCGTACAAGAGCGACCGGACCCCTCGGCTCCAGGCCCGGGACACGGCCATCCAGCTGGCCGAGCTCGCGCGGGCCGCGCTCGTCCTCGGCTCGGCGACGCCGGCCGTTGACAGCCTCGGGCATGCCCTCGCCGGGACCTACGACCGCATCGTGCTGCCCCAGCGGCCGAGCGGTACCGCGCCGGCCATCACCGTGGTCGACCTGCGTGCCGAGCTGGCCGAGGGCAACCGCGGTCTCCTCTCGAGGACCCTCGACGAGGCCCTGACCGCCCTCGACATCGCGGCCGGGGAGCAGGCGATCCTCGTCCTCAACCGGCGAGGGACGGCATCGGTGGTCCTCTGCCGCGACTGCGGCCACGTGCAGGCTTGCCCGGACTGCGAGCGTCCGCTCGTCTACCACCAGGCCGGCACGACCCTGCGATGCCACCACTGTGGCCGGGCCACGCCGCTCGCGACCCGCTGCCCCGCGTGCGGGTCGCCCCGGATCCGCTACCTCGGCGGGGGTACGGAGCGAGTCGAACGCGAAGTCCGTGCGGCGCATCCGGGACTACGCGTCGCGCGACTCGACCGGGACGTGGCGGATCGACGGGGAGCGGCGGAGCGGGTGCTGGACGCGTTCGCCGCCGGGGAGACGGACGTGCTCGTCGGGACCAGCCTTGTCGCCAAGGGCCTGGACGTGCCCGCCGTGACCCTCGTCGGCGTCGTCTCGTCGGACGTCGCGCTGAACCTGCCCGATGAGCGGGCCGCGGAACGGACGTATCAGCTCCTGTCCCAGGCGGTCGGGCGGGCGGGCCGCGGCGATCGACCCGGCCGGGCGATCCTCCAGACCTACCAGCCCGATCACCCCGTGATCCGGGCCGTGGCCAGCGGGAACGGCGACACGTTCTACGCGGAGGAGCTGGCCCTGCGCCGTCGGTTCGGGTCACCGCCCTTCGGTCGACTGGTCAAGCTGACGGTCGCGCTGCCGGATCGCGCCGCGGCGGAGCGGGAAGGCGAGGCGATGGCCGAACGGCTTCGGGAGCGCGCCGGCGAGCACGGCACGACCGTGATCGGGCCGGCGCCGGCGTACATCGCGCGTCGCAACGACCGCTGGCGCTATCACCTGGTCTTGCGCGGCGCCGATCCGGTCGGTGCCCTGGGCGGCGATCCCGGCCCGCCGTGGTCGGTCGACGTCGATCCGGAGTCGCTCCTCTAGCGGGTCAGTCGACGTCCCGCCGGTAGGCGACCAGCACGCCACCGACCTTCCGCTCGAGGCCCTGTAGATACTCGATCTGGCTCGTTTCGAGCTCGACCGGATGCATGCCGTCGGCGATCGTGTCCGGATCGACGGTTCCCCATCGACTCGGGGCGTAGGCCATCACGACATCCGTGTCCAGCGTCCGCTCGGCCTCGTTGACGAGGGCCAGCTGCTCGGGTTCGAGGTCCGCGAAGGTCCATCCGTCGGCGCTCATGGCACCTCCTCCAGCGGGGACGACCCGGTCGCAGGGTCCTCCGTCGCGCCGATGATACGCCCATGGCGACGGGGCTCTCGCACAACGACCTGGTTCGTGCGAGGATGGACAGTCCGAAGAGGAGTTATCACATGACCGACCCCATGACCCCGAATCACGACCAGCCGGTCGAGGGTTCACGCAGCGATTCCTACACCGCCCCCGACGACGGCAACGTCGGCGGGTCCGATCCCGCCGGCAGTGCAGCCTCGAAGGCGACAGACGTTCTCGAGCAACTCCGCGAGGCCGTCGAGGACTTCGCCGAGAAGGCGACGCCCGTCGTCCGCCAGTTCTCCGCCAAGGCCGCCGAGGTCGTCGCGACCGCCGCCGACAAGGCCGTGCCGCTCGCGCACAAGGCCGGCGAAGTGACCGCCGACGCCAGCGGCAAGCTCGCAGTCAAGTCGCGTTCCTGGGCCGCCGATGTCCGCGAGTCGCTCTCGAGCAACGGTTCGACCGACCCGACCGACAAGACCGAGCCGCCCACCACGATCTAGCCGAAGAAGGTCTCGCCTTGCGCGCCGCAGGGGCGGCGCGGCGAAGGCGCGAGCGAGCACGGAAGCGAGCGCACCCCAAGGTGCGTGAGCGACGCGCGCAGGGAGCAACGCACGTCCGCGCCGTTCCTGTGGGGCGCCATATACTCGGGCCATGAGTGTCCGTCCAATTGCCCTGCTGGGTGACCCCAGGTTGCGTCTCAAGGGCAAGCCGGTCGACAGCTTCGGCAAGTACCTGCACGAGCTCCTCGATGACCTTGCCCACACGATGCGCGATGCGCCCGGCGTTGGGCTTGCCGCGCCGCAGCTCGGGGAGGCGGTCCAGGCTTGCGTGATCGAGCTCGAGGACACGCTTCACGAGCTCGTCAATCCGCGCATCGTCCGTTCGACCGGAGACGACCGCGACCTGGAGGGCTGCCTGTCGCTGCCCGGCTACGTCGCATACGTGACCCGGCGCGAGCGCGTGTGGGTCGTCGCGCAAGACCGTTACGGCAAGAAGATCAAGGTCGCCGGGTCCGGGCTGCTCGGACGCGCGTTGCAGCACGAGCTCGACCATCTCGAGGGCAAGCTGTACATCGACTACCTCGAATCGATGGATGAGCTGATGGCGGTCGGCGCCGGCAACGAGGACGACGCCGACGTCCGCGAGGCGACGAGCGCCCTGGCGTGACCGGCCGGCGGTCGTGACCGGCGGGCGCGCCGACGAGGCGCGGGTGCGAACCGTCTTCCTGGGGAGTGGCGGCTTCGGTCGCGAAGGGCTTCGCCGGCTCTCTGGTCGCGACGACACGGACCTCGTCGGGGTCGTCACGGCGCCGGCTCGACCCGCCGGCCGCAGCCAGCAGCTCACCACGACCCCGCTCGCCGACACGGCCGCCGAGCTTGGCCGAACGACGATCCTCACGCCCGCGCGGCTGCGCGCTCCGGAGTCCATCGCGGCGGTCCTCGCGCTCCGCCCGGATCTCCTCGTGCTCGCGGACTACGGGCAGATCGTCCCGGCGGCGCTCCTCGGCGTCCCGCTGGGAGCCCTTAACCTCCACCCCTCCGTGCTGCCGCGCCATCGCGGCTCGACGCCCATCCCGGCGGCGATCATGGCCGGCGAGGCGGAGACTGGGGTGTCGCTGATGCGGATGGACGAGGGCCTCGACACCGGACCGATCGTCGACCAGGAGCGCGTGGCCCTCGACGGCACCGAGACGACTCCAGCACTGGAAGCGCTGCTGGAACACGTCGCCGCCGGACTCCTGGACCGCAACCTTGGCCGATGGATCAGCGGCGAGCTCGAGCCGCGGCCACAGGACGACGCCGGGGCGACGCTTACCCGTCCGTTACGGCGCGAGGATGGTCGGCTCGACCCACGGAGGACCCCCATCCAGTTGGAGCGGCAGGTTCGCGCGTACCAACCCTGGCCCGGGTCGTTCGTGGACACGCCCGTCGGCAGGATCGTGGTCTGGTCGGCCGGCGTGGTCGACGGCGCCAGCGCGAACGGCACCGCCGGCGTCGACGGCTCCGCCAGACCCCCACGCGGCAGCTTCGACGAGCTGGGCCTCGGGGTAAGCGACGGCGAGCGCCTCCGACTCCTCGAGGTCCAGCCAGCGGGCGGCAAGCGCATGACCTGGGACGCGTTCGTTCGCGGCCGGCCGTCGATCGTCGGCGCCCGGGTGCAGCCGGGTCCCTGAACGACCGCGGCGGGTTCCCGACCGACCTGCGCTAGCCTTGACCCGTGACGATCGATGACCGACCAGGCCTCTCCGGGCTGACACCCGGGGAGCTCGCCGCGTGGGTGGCCGCCCAGGGTGAGCCGGCCTTCCGCGCCCGCCAGATCGCCGATGCGACCTGGAAGGACGGCGGCGTCACCGACGCGGCCGAGATCCGCACGCTGCCAGCAGCGGTCCGCGACGCTCTGGCGCGCGACTTCCGCATCGATACCGTCCACGACTCCGAGTTGCGTGTCGCCGATGGCGGCCTGACGG
>JAXDKY010000348.1:0-3258 GCA_034666885.1 Chloroflexota bacterium | reverse complement strand
GATCCCAAGGTGGATCCGCCCGGCACGAAGGCCGAGGCGCGGCGTCTGACCCGCGTCCGCCGGTTCCGCTACTACCCCGTACGCATCGTCGGCGACCAGATCGAGGTCGCGATCCCGGCCTGACGGCCACTCAGCTCTCGGCGTGGTCCGGCGTGGCGGGCGGCTGGACGTCGGAGCGGCCGATCGGTTTGGTCGCCTTCGCGGTCGAGGCTGCCGCCGCGCGCTGCTTCACGGCGTAGGCCTCGATGATCTGCAGCGCCTCGGCCGGGTCGTCGGTCAGGCGCAGCAGGTCGACGTCGGCGGCGTTGATCGCCGCCTCTTTTAGCAAAGTCGCCCGGATCCACTCGACCATGCCGGTCCAGTACTCGGTGCCCATCAAGATCACCGGGAAGTCCTGCACCTTCTTCGTCTGGATCAGGGTCAGCGCCTCGAACAGCTCGTCGAGCGTCCCGTAACCGCCCGGGAAGATGACGAACGCGTCTGCGTACTTCACGAACATCACCTTGCGCGCGAAGAAGTAGCGGAACTCGATCCCGAGGTCGACGTAGGGGTTGAGCCCCTGCTCGTGCGGGAGCTCGATGTTGCAGCCGACCGAGAGGCCGCCACCCTCCTGGGCCCCGCGGTTCGCCGCCTCCATGATCCCGGGTCCACCGCCGGTGATGACCGCGTAGCCGGCCTTCCCCAGCATCGCGCCGAGCTCACGCGCCATCTTGTAGTAGCGATTGTTCCGATTCGTCCGCGCCGACCCGAACACGCTGACCGCCGGACCGACCGCCGCCAGAGCATCGAACCCCTCAACGAACTCGGACAGGATGCGCAGCGTGCGCCACGGGTCGGAATCGAGGAACTCGGGGCGGGTCGGCCGCCGCAGGAGCGCCTCGTCTTCCGTCCGGCCGACGCGCTTCGCCGGGTATGGCGCACCGGGTCGCGTTGTCACCCGGCCGCTGCGATGACGGTCGGTCGGCTTGTCGGCCTTCGGCGTTGCGGACTCCGGCTTTTCGGGCACGTCGCTAGGATGACACCGAGATGATGTCGCCGAGGTTTCGATGCGCGGGCGGGTGATCACGGGAGCGTCGATGGTGCTGGTCGGCGCCATCTGGGTCGGTCAGGGGCTTGGCCTGCTTCGCGGGTCGAGCTTCATGGTCGATGACATGCGCTGGGCGGTCACCGGCCTCGTGGCGATCGCGTTCGGTGCCGTGGTGGCGTTCAGCGGGTGGCGCCGGGACCGCCCCGACCGCCCGGACCGCCCCGAGGGCTGAGCCAAGTCGCCCAGGTCGATTCGGCCGGGCCCACGGTCACCTCGTTGCCGTGGCGGACCAACGGCAATCGGAGGAGCCGGCTGTCGGCCGCGAGCCGTTCGGCGATCTCGCCATCCCGCATCGACAGGTAGCCGAGACCGCCGTCGCGGTAGCCCTTCGACGTTTCGTCGAGCAACGCCCGGGCCCCCAGCCGCTCGGTGAAACGACGTAGCTCGCCCGAGGCGATGGGTCGCTTCTTGAGGTCGGCGTAGTGAACGACGATGCGCCGCTCGCGAAAGAACCGAAGGGCCGCCCTCGTCGCCGGCGAGTCGTCGCGGCCGAAGACCTGGATGTCCGGCATCTTCTTCGTCGGTGTCTTGCCGAGGGGAGCGGGCACGGGCCGTAGCGTAGCTCGACGACCGGGTACCATCGACCGACAAAGAGGAGGTACCCGCGTGACGGTCTGGTTCACGGTCCAGCTGCCCGATGCGCCCGGATCGCTCGGTCGCGTCGCGACGGCGCTCGGCGAGCGCGGGGTGAACATCACGGGGATCGTCGGCGTGGCCGAGGACACTGATGGAGCGCTGATGCTCACGACCTCGGACGCTGCGGCGACACGTGAGGCGTTCGCCTCCCTCGGGCTGGCCTACGAGGAGCATGACCCGGCCGGCGGCATGGACGCCGAGACGATGACGGTCGGCGATCTTCGACCGGGAGCGGCCGGTCGCGGCTCGCTCTTCTAGCGGGGCGCCCGACGCATGCCCCGACGACCGGCGGTCGATACCGCTGCGCTCCGCTTCGATATCGTCGACCGCGCGGATTCGATCTCGGCGATCGCCACGGCCACGGCCGCGATCGGTGGTCGCATCCGGACGCTGGCCACCGTCCGGCCGATCGATGGCGAGCCGCCGCTGGTCGAGATCGAGATCGAGGTCGAGGGCGTCACGGAGGACGCCCTGGTCGGTGCCCTCGAGGGCATGGATGACGTCCGGACGGTGCATCGAACGCGGGCGCTCGGGTCGGTCTTCGGCAAGCGGATCATCGTCGTCGGTGGCGGCGCACAGGTCGCGCAGGTGGCGCTCGGTGCCGTGAGCGAGGCGGACCGCCACAACCTGCGCGGCGAGCGCATCTCGGTCGACACGATCCCGCTCGTTGGCGAGCCGGACATCGCTGCGGCCGTGCGCGCGGTGGCGGACCTGCCACGGGCGCGGCTGCTGGTCCTCGCCGGCTCGATCATGGGCGGCGACATCAGCGTCGCGGCGGAGGAGCTGCGCGCGGTCGGTATCCCGATCATCGCCCTCAACATGGTCGGCTCCATCACGGAGCACGTGGACCTCGTCGTCTCCGACCCGGTCCAGGCGGGCACGATGGCCGTGATGGCCGTCGCCGACACGGCCACCTTCGACCTCGACCGCCAGCGCGGCCGCCGGTACTGAGCGGTCCCCGCCATGCGCATCGCGACCTGGAACGTCAATTCGCTCAAGGCCCGCCAGGAGGCCGTCGACAACTGGCTGGAGCGGGCGGAGCCCGACATCCTGCTGATGCAGGAGACGAAGCTCGGTGACGCCGACGCGCCGGTCATGGCCTTCGGCATGGCGGGCTACCAGCTCGTGCACCACGGTGAGGGGCGCTGGAACGGCGTCGCGATCGCCGCGCGCAACGGGCTGGCCATCGGCGACATCGTCACGAACTTCGGCGATGGGCCGGTGCGCGATTCGGGTCCGGGCGGCACGGCCGGCTCCGAGGACGACTTCGACCCGTTCGACGAGGCGCGGGTGCTGGCCGCGACCGTCGAGGGCCTGCGCATCGTGACGGTGTACGCGCCCAACGGCCGGGTCGTGGGGTCACCGTTCTACCAGGGCAAGCTCGCCTGGTTCGAGCGGCTGGGGAAATTCATCGACGAGGAGCGGGCCGCGGGTCGTGGCGACCAGTTGCTCATCGGCGGGGATTTCAACGTGGCCCCGGCTGATATCGACGTGTGGGATCCGGCCGCCGCGCATGGTGGCACGCACGTGAGCGA
>JAXDKY010000347.1:0-2826 GCA_034666885.1 Chloroflexota bacterium | reverse complement strand
TTCGGATACTGAGCGTTCGGATATTGGGCGTTCGGGTACTGAGCGTTCGGGTACTGGTACTGCTGGCCATCCGGCCCGACCCAGTTGGTCGGCCCCCACGGGCCGTTGGGCTGGTAAGTGGCGCCGGGCTGATGCCAATCCCCGGGCTGATACGGGGAGGCACCAGGGTACGGGCCGGTGCCCTCGGACGGAGCCGGGCTCTGTTCGGCCAACGGACCGGGCAGCGCAGCCGGCATCGCGCCGGGCAGCGGGATCGCCGCCCGGGCCGGGTCACCAGCTGGAGCGGAATCGGTCGCCGGGACGCCGTTTGGATCGGCATGGAGCGTCGGAGCGTCGGCCGCGTTGGAATCGGCCTCCGGCACCCCGGTGTCGCCGGGACGGCCGGCGGTGGGTTCGTCTGTCATCGTGACTACCTCGTTCGTCTACAACTCTCGGCAACCAGCCAGTATTGGCTGTTCGGCTCATTACCTCGTCTGATGTCCTTGGTACGAGATACAGCAAACCTCCGCGACCTCGATGCTTCCTTTGTGCTGCTACAGCGCTTCCTGTGAACGCGCTCCCCTCGGCGGCGACGCGTCCACTAGCCTGACCAGCAATGGACAGCAAGGGCGCGGTACCGGTCGGCGGCAATCCGAACGAGGCAGAGGTGATCATCCGACGTCCTCGCTCGGTGATCGCCTTTGCGCTGTGGTTTGCCCTCGGCGTCGGTGTCGCCTACCTCGGCTTCGTGATCTTCGAGCGGCTACGCAATGTCGTGCTCATTGTGGCCTTCGCCCTGTTGATCGGCGTCACGCTGGACCCGATGGTGCAGTTCCTGGAGCGCCGCGGGATGCGGCGGACGACGGCGGCCTTCCTGACCTGGCTCGGCGTGGTCGCGCTCCTGATCGCACCGATCATCCTCGCCATCGACGCCGCGAGCACCCAACTGCCAACGCTTATCAAATCGGCGCCCACGCTCATCAGCAACGCCGAAAGCCACCTCGGATCGCTCGGTGCCCGGCTGGCGACCGCGACGAACTCTTCCAGCACGAGCAACGTCAACCCGACCAAGCTCCTGAACTACGTGCTCACCAGCGGAGAGCTGCTGTTCAACGCCGTGACCGACATCGTCGTGGTCGCGTTCCTCTCGTTGTACTTCGCCATCGGCCTGCCCAAGCTGCGCGATCTGTCCCTGCGGGCGATACCGGCGACCCGCCGCGGTCGAGCGGGCCTCATCGTCGACGAGCTGTTGGGCCAGGTCGGCCGATACATGTTGTCGACCGTTCTGATCGCTCTCTTGTGCGGCCTGGGTACGACGATCTGGTCGCTGTCATGGGGTATCCCCTACGCCGTCCTGCTTGGTGCGCTGGTCTCGGTGCTGTCGTTGGTACCAGTGATCGGCTCGACGGTCGGCGGCGCCATCGTCACGCTGGTTTCACTGACCGTGAACCTGCCGACGGCCATCGCGACCCTGATTTTCTACATCGGTTACCGGATGGCCGAGGACTACCTGATACAGCCCAGGGTGATGCGGTTCTCCGTCGAGTTGCCCGGCGTGATCACGGTTCCCTCGGTGATCCTGGGCGGTGCCGTGCTCGGCGTTCCCGGTGCGCTGTTCGCGGTACCGATCGCGCTGATCGTCCGCGTACTGATGCGTGAAGTGGTGTTTCCGGCAACGGATCAGGCCTGAGCCCGGACCGCTCGACCCACCGCTCAGCCCACCGCGTCCCGCACCGCCAGGTTGGTGATCAACTCGCGTCTGGTGCTGCTATGACGACACGAAACGTGTGTTGATCGCCTAAGAAGGCGGCACGGCGTGAAGAAGGCACCGCTCAGCCCACGGCGTCCTGCACCGCCAGCCGCTCGGGTGACAGGAAGCCAATATCCAAAGGCGTTTCGCCCTCCGTGACGAGATCCGCGACGATCTCACCGACCACCGGCATGAACTTGAACCCGTGACCGGAGAATCCGACGGCCAGCACCACCCGGCCCGACGAGCCCGGATGCACACCGAGCACGAAATCGTCATCGGGCACCCCGGTGTACATGCAGGCGCTGCCGAGTACGCGCCGGCCCGCGAGCCCCGGCAGGCAGCGCTGCAGGACGGGTACCAAGCGCTGCGCGTCGGCGTCGGTCACCACCCGGTCGATGACGTCCGGATCGGTGCGCTGGCCGTCGCGATAGAGCGCGGCCTTGACACCAGAATCACCTGCCAGGTAAGGGAAACCGTACAGCTCGACCGGCGGCTGATCGGGTTCGGAAGGCCACTCCCAGAGGTACACGGGAAAGCGGTCGGGTGCGTAGTCGGCTAGCGCGGCCGGTCCCGCCGCCGGCTCCCACCAGTGGACGGTCTGGCGCTGGACCGCGATCGGGTAGCGGTCCAGGTTGGCCAGCCGGCTGGCCCACGCGCCGGTTGCGATCACCACCCTGGGCGCGGTCACCTCGACGTCGGCGGCGCCGATGTGGACGCCCGCCGGGCCCAGCTGTACCGACTCCACCTCGGTGTCGAACCAGAGCTCCGCGCCCCACTCGATCGCAAGCTCGATATTGGCGAGAACGCTGGCCTCGGCCCGGGCATAACCGGCGTCCGCCTCGAACACCGCGACATGCTCGGCCGGCATCTCGAACTGGGGAAATCTCTCGTGCAGCCGGGCCGAGTCCCACACCTCATGAGCCAGGTTCCAGCGCCGCGCGGATTCGAGCGTGCCGGCCACCACCGGGCCGTCCGGCGGTCCCATCATCAGAGCCCCGCACCGGACCAGGAGCCGCTCGCCGAACGCGGCCGACAGCTCGTCCCACAGCTCGTAGCTGCGTTTGAGCAGCGGGACGTAATCGGGTTTCTCGTAG
>JAXDKY010000346.1:0-8703 GCA_034666885.1 Chloroflexota bacterium | reverse complement strand
TCGTTCGCGAGGTAGGCGACCACATCGGGCAGCAGGATCCGGACCGCGTCGAGCCCATCGCCGGTGTCGGAGCTGATGAGGCGGCGGTCGCCCGAGACCTCGCTCGTCCAGGGCGCGCTCGCGGCCCACTCGGTCAGGTTGCGCATCGCCGCGTCCTGGAGCTCGGCCGGCTCGATGCCCCACGACAGGAGGTGATCGCCGTTGACGACGATATCGAACCCGCCGGCGGGGATGGCGTAGACGACCGGCAGCCCGGCCGGGCCGTCGTCGATGAGCGGCTGGGCGTGGCTTTGCATCGCGTGCTGGGCGAGGGTCTCGCGCTGGATGTCCTCCATGGCGAGGCCCTTCGTCCCTACCTCACGGAAGGCCGGGCGGATCAGGTCCCGGGCGAGCTTCCAGTCGTGCTCGGGAGAATCGACCGCCGAGGTCGTCGACGTCCGCGGCGGCGTGTGCCCGCTGACCGGCGCCGATTCATCGATCGGCGAGAGGATGTCGGGGGCCGCGTCGCGCATCGACGACGGGGGCTCGTCGCCGAGGTCGCGCGCCAGGTCGCGCCCGACATCGCTCCCGCCTTCGTACGGGTCACGCTCCATCCGTTCCTCCTCGTCTGGTCATCGGCCGGTCCACGTCGGCGAACGTTTTTCCATGAAGGCTCGCATCCCTTCGCGCTGGTCCTCGGTGGCGAAGAGCTCGAAGAAAGCGTCTCGTTCTGCGCGCAGGCCGGCAGTCAGCGACAGTTCTGCGGCGGCCAGCACGGACCGTTTGGCGGCACGGACCGCCAGGGGCGGCATCTCGGCGATCGTGTCCGCGAGCGCCAGGGCGGCGTCGACCGTCTCGGCGGTCGGGACGACCTTCGTGACGAGCCCCGCGGCCTTCGCCTCGGCCGCGGGCATGGCCCGGCCGGTCAGGATCAGCTCCATGGCCAGCGCGCTCCCGACGGCCCGCGTCAGGCGCTGCGTTCCCCCGGCCCCGGGCATCACCCCGATGCGGATCTCGGGCTGGCCGAACTGGGCGTCGTCGCCGGCGACGATCAGGTCGCACGTCATGGCCAGCTCGCAACCGCCGCCCAGGGCGTAGCCGCGGACCGCGGCGATGAGCGGCACACCGATCGCACCGATGCGGTCCCACGAGGTGAACTGGCCTTCGGCATGCAATCGCTCGGGGCTCTGGTCGGCGAGCTCGGTGATGTCGGCCCCGGCCGCGAACGCGCGATCGCCGGCACCGGTGATGACGACGGCCCGGATGCCGTCGTCGCGATCGAGCGTCTCGAGCCGTTCCGCGAGCTCGGCGAGGAGCGCGAAGCTCAGCGCGTTCCGCGCGTCGGGTCGATCGATGGTGACGAGCGCGACGCCGTCATGCCCCCCGACGGGGGCATCGACTCTGACCAGGCGGGTCGTGGGCTCGACGTCGGTCACGCGGACTCCTCGCGGCTTCTCGCGGGCTTCGGTGCCGGTCCAGTATCCACGTTCCGGGAAGGGGCCGACGGTCAGCCGGTGCTTGCGGCCGCTCCCAGCTCGGGTGCGTCCTCGAGCACGAGGAACGTCGCCAGGCCCGGGGCGATCTCGCGCAGGTTGCGACCGGCGGCCCGCATCGGGTCGGACGCGAGCCCCGCGTCCATCGCGGCGCGGTCGTCGAACTCCATCGCGGTGACGTAGGCGAGGTCCGTCTCGCCGCCCAGTGCTTCGCGGACCCGCTGCACCCTGGTCGCGCGCAGGCCCGGCGTCTGGGCCACGAGCGGCAGGTGCTCCGATGCGTAGCGCCGCTCGAATTCCGCGAGGGCATCGGGCCCGCCGTCGGGGCGCCGATAGAGGACGAGCAACGTGGTCATGCGGTCACCTCCTGGATGGTCGTCCCGGCGCGCCGGCGTGCGACGGCCTCGGTCGATCGATAGAACTCCTCGAGTGCCTCGATGGCGATGGCGGGTCGTTCGGCGAACGCCTCGTGGCCGGCGTCGGGCAGGACGAGCAGGCGGCCGTCCAGCACGGAACGCGACAGCCGCCACGCCGCGTCCACGGGCACGAACGGGTCGCGGTCGCCGACCGCCACGAGCGTGGGTGGGTCGATGGTCCGGATCTCGCGCGGGGTCAGCAAGGACTGGGAGCCGACGTCGCGGGCGATCGCGGGCAGCAACGCCCGCCACGCGCCCTCGCCCTGTCCGGGGTCGTGGCGGCGCGACAGCTCCGCCGCCCACGCCGGATCAGCCCGGTCGATCCGCACGGGGTCCATCAGTCGCCGCGCGACGCTGGCCCGCGGCTCCCGATCGGTCGTGATGCCGACGGCGACCAGCGTCCGCAGCCGCTCGGGCGCACGCACCGCGACGCGCAGGGCGGTCATCGCTCCCAGCGAGAACCCGAGGAGATGGAACGTGGCGAGCTCGAGGCCGTCGGCGAACGCCAGCAGGTCGTCCGCCAGCCAGTCCGCGGAGAACCCCCCGGCCGCGGTGTCCCAGCGCGTCCGACCGTGGCCACGGGCATCGGGCGTATAGCAGCGGAAGGCCTTGCTCAGGACCGGCAGGATCGCCCGGAAGTCGCGCCCGGCCTCGGATGTCGCGCCGTGGAGCAGGATCAGCGGCGGGCCGGCGCCGACCACGTCATAGCCGATCGTCAGCCCGTTCGCGTCGATCGTCGCCATCGCGGCGATGCTACGACGTTCCGCGCCGTCGTCCCGGGCCGACCGCCACCCGACCTACAATCGGGTCCATGAACAGATCCGCTCCCGAGACGCGCGTGGAACGCGATTCCATGGGCGAGGTGCCCGTCCCCGCCGACGCGCTCTACGGCGCGTCCACCCAGCGGGCGGTGCTCAACTTCCCTATCTCCGGCCAGCCGCTGCCGCGCGGCTTCATCCGCGCCCTCGCCCTGATCAAGCTGGCTGCTGCGGAGACGAACGGCGAGCTGGGCCTGCTCGAGCCGGACGTGGCCCGGGCGATCGCGGCCGCGGCCGCCTCGGTGGCCGACGGCGACCACGACGCGCAGTTCCCGATCGACATCTACCAGACGGGGTCGGGGACCTCGACCAATACCAACATGAACGAGGTCGTGGCGACGCTCGCCGGGCGGCGGCTCGGGGACGGGCGCACGGTCCATCCCAACGACCAGGTCAATCGCTGCCAGAGCTCGAACGACACGATCCCGACCGCCCTCCAGCTTTCGGCCGCGATGGCGATCGAGGAATCGCTGCTCCCCGCGCTCATCGAGCTGCAGACCGCGCTCGCGGCCAAGGCCGACGAGTTCTGGCCGGTCGTCAAGACCGGCCGGACGCACCTCCAGGACGCCACCCCGATCCGGCTCGGCCAGGAGTTCCGCGGGTACGCCGGCCAGGTCGAGGAAGCCGTGCGCCGGGCCCTCGCGGCGCAGACCGAGTTGCTGTCCGTGCCGCTCGGCGGGACCGCGGTCGGGACCGGCATCAACGCCCACCCGGAGTTCGCGGCCCGGACCTGCCAGCGGTTGGCCGAGCTGACCGGCCTGCCCGTGCGCGAGACGCGCAATCACTTCCACGCCCAGGCGTCGCTCGACGCGGCCATCGCCGCGCATGGTGGCATCCGCACCGTCGCTTTGGGACTCTGGAAGATCGCCTCGGACATCCGGCTCATGGGCATGGGCCCGCGGGCGGGCCTGGCGGAGCTCGCCCTGCCCGAGACGCAACCGGGCTCGAGCATCATGCCGGGCAAGGTGAACCCGGTCATCGTCGAGTCCCTGACGATGGTCGTGGCCCGGGTCGTGGGCAACGACGCGACCATCGCGTTCAGCCAGACCGGGTCGTTGCTGGAACTGAACGTCATGCTGCCCGTGACTGCAGCCGCCATGCTCGAGTCGATCGGCCTGCTTGGCGCGGCGGCTCGCAATTTCAGCGAACGAACCGTGACAGGTCTCGCCGCCACGGACCGCGGGCCGGCGCTCGTCGAGCAGGGCCTGATGCTGGCCACGGCCCTGGCGCCGGTTATCGGCTACGACGAGGCCGCGAAACTCGCCAAGGAGGCGCACCAGTCCGGCCGGACGATCCGCGAGCTCGCGCTCGAGCGCGGCATGGCAGCGGCGGACCTGGACCGCCTGCTCGACCCGGCGGCGATGACCGAGCCCGGGCTCGAGGGCGGGCCGGCTAGCGGCTGAGGGCCAGGCCAGCCGACCCGGCGCCCGGTACAATCCGGCGCGATGACCGACACGCGCCTGTGGGACCGCGCGGCCCTCACCGTCCAGACCGGCGACCGGCGGCTGCCGGCGGTCGCCTCGCTGCCAGCGACCCTGCCGAGCGTCGACCAGCTGTTCGACTTCATGCGGGACGCTGAGTTGCGTTTCGAGACGCTGCGGATGCGCATCCTCGAAGAGACGTCCACGACCCGCGGCCAGGACGCCGTCCAGCTGGACGTCGTGGTCCGCCATGTCGGCCACGCGAAGGTGACCACCAGCCGGCCGAGCAAGGTCCTCGGTCATGACTACGAGATCTGGATCTCCGACGGGGACCTCGTGCGGACGTACGCCGCCGCTCACAAGCTCGGCACCCAGCGCCCGATGCGCAACCGGCCGCGCGGCCTCGACGACGCGGATTTTCCGGGCATGTCCCGGGTCTACGAGCCGGTCACGGCGCTCCCCATGGAGACCCTGCCTGACACGTTCGTCCACCCGGCCGGCTACTGCCAGAACGTGCTCGCCACCGGCCGCTGCCTGGTGACCGGAAGCGATCTCGTCGGCGGGCGCGAGGCGAT
The DNA here is from genome assembly GCA_034666885.1 of Chloroflexota bacterium. Classification (GTDB taxonomy): domain Bacteria; phylum Chloroflexota; class Limnocylindria; order Limnocylindrales; family CSP1-4; genus SPCO01. Next base: position 4,001 of record JAXDKY010000346.1, on the reverse strand, counting down.
CCTGCTCGAGTGCGATCATCCGCGTGCCATCGAGGTCAGTGCGGATCGCCCCGATTTTCACATCTCGGTCGCGGTCGACCGCCAGCTGGGCGTGATCCTGCGGCTCGTCGAATCGATCGGGGGCGAGACGACGCGCCACGCCGAGGTGACCGACCTGGGTCCCGATGCGCCCCTCCCGCCGGCCGCGTTCGACTTCAACTTCCCGACCGGGACGACGATGCTCTACTGACCGCCGGTCGCGGTCGAGACCAAGTGAAGCGAATCGAAACGCCCGGCCGCTGGCCGGGCGTTCGCTCGTCGATGGAAGGGGAAGCCGGTCAGGCGTTCAGCTCGAGGTCCCGCTCGATGGCGGCCAGCTCTTCGCTGGAGCCCTGGACCTTCGGCCCCTTGAACCAGTTCTTCGCCGACAGGACCCACCAGCCTCCCGCGAACAGGATGACCACACCGAGGGCGACCGGGGCGTAGTTGAACGTGTCCGTCCGGACCGGCACGAACTGCGGGAGCAGGAACAGGATCGCGATGAACACGACCCAGATCGTCGCGATCGTGCCGATCGGCCGGCTCCAGCGGCCGAGGTTCCAGGGCCCCGGCACGAACGAATCGCCCGCGCGCAGCCGCAGGAAGACCGGCGTGATGTACGCGATGTACAGGCCGATGACCGCGATCGACGTGATGGCGAAGAAGGCCACCGCATTGAACAGGTACGGGATGCCCAGGATGAAGGCCCCGACCGCGGCGAACCAGATGGAGTTCGTTGGCGTCCGGGTTCGCGGGTTGATCCGGTGCCAGAACGCGCTGCCGGGGATGGCGCCGTCGCGCGAGAAGGCGTAGATCATCCGCGAGTTCGCGGTGACCGATGACATGCCGCAGAAGAATTGCGCGCCGATCACCAGCAACAGGATCAACAGCCCGCCGGTCTGTCCGACGGCCTCGATCCAGATCTGTGCAGGCGGCACAAGTTCCGCCAGCGCGCGGTCGTAACCACCGTCGGGGTTGATGCCGTAGTTCATCGCCACGAGCAGGATGAAGCCCATGATTCCCGACACGACCACGGAGAACACGATCCCTCGCGGCGCGGAGGTCGCGGCGTCATGGGTCTCCTCGGACATGTGCGCCGAGGCGTCGTACCCAGTCAGCGTGTATTGAGCGTTCAACAGGCCGATCAAGGCGACATACAAGAACGGCAATGGGGGTACCGCGGCGTCGACACTCGTCAGGTTCACGAACGACGTGAACACCGTTCCGAGGTCGGTGTGGTGCGGCGACAAGATGAACAGCGCGACGAAGATGACCGTGACGCCCACCACATGCCACCACACGGAGAGGTCATTGAGCCGGGCGACCAACTTGATGCCGAAGGTATTCAGCAGCCCGTGGAGGAACAGCACGACCCCATAGATGGCGATCGTGTACGGCGGGTCGGTCGGGACTCCCCATGCGATATGGAGGAAGGCATTGATGAAGAACGCCAGGCCGAAGTCGATGCCCGCGGTGACCGCGACCTGACCGATCAGGTTGAACCAGCCGGTGAACCACGACCAAGCCGGGGCGTTGTTCTTGGCAAGCTTGGCCGACCAGTAGTACAGGCCGCCGGCAGTGGGGTAGCTCGACGCTACCTCGGCCATGCCGAGCGCGACCAGGGTCACCATGACGCTCACCAGCGCCCAGCCCCAGATCATCTCGGCCGGACCACCGACCTTCATCCCGAAGCCGAAGAGGGTGAGCGCACCCGACAAGATCGAGATGATCGTGAACGAGACCGCGAAGTTGGAGAAGGTCTTCATCCCTCTCCGGAGCTCCTGGGCGTAGCCCAGTGAATGGAGTTGTTCGGTATCGCTCGAAGCCACCCTCGTCACCCTCCTCATCGCTGATCGAACGGATCAAGGACGCGCGGACGCCGGACACGTGGATGCGGGATACGAAGACACGACACAAGGGGCGCGGCATTGTCGCCGCATGGACTCCCTCGATCGCGCGGGACTCCCTCCGCGCGAACGATAGGCGCACCCCGGGCAGTGTCAAGATGCGAGCCAGCTGAAGAGACAGGAGGAGGAGCACGTGATGGGCGATCGCCTGGCGGGCAAGATCACGATCGTCACCGGCGCTGGCTCGGGCATCGGGCGCGCCACGGCGATCCGATTCGCCGAGGAGGGAGCGCGCGTCACGTGCGTGGACGTCGGCCGCGACAGCGTGGAAGCGACAGCGGCCGAGATCGGCGATGCGGCCGTGGCCGTAACGGCCGACGTCTCGGATGCGGCGGCGGTGCAGGCGTATACGGACGGAACCGTCGAGCGATGGGGCGGCCTGCACGTGGTCTTCAACAACGCCGGCGTCAACCTGCCGGGCGTGTTCCACGAAGCCAGCGATGAGGTGGTCGACCGAACGCTCGCCGTCAACGTGAAGGGGCCCATCTACGGCTGTCGCTACGCCATCCCGTACATGCTGCGTGGCGGCGGCGGGTCGCTGATCAACACGAGCTCGGTGAACGGAATCGTCGCCGAGCCCTTCCTGGCGATCTACGCCACGTCGAAGGGCGCGATCATCATGCTGTCCAAGGGCATCGCCCTGGATTACGCGAAGCAGGGCATCCGCTGTAATGCGATCGCCCCGGGCTGGGTCGACACGCCCGTCAACTACGCTCACGCCGAGATGCTCGGCGGGCTCGACAAGGTCTACGCGGACATCGATTCGTTCCAGCCGATCGGGCGCCCGGGAGAACCGCGTGAGATCGCCAACGTTGCGCTGTTCCTGGCGTCGGACGAATCGTCGTTCGTGACCGGTTCCGTCCTGGTAGCAGACGGCGGGATGACCGCCAAGTAGGACACGCGACGCGCACGTCCCGGCCGTACGATGCGCCGATCAGGAGGAGGGGCCCCATGACCGACCACGGCGGCCACGCGACGAAGCACCCACGCCTCGCAGAGCTCGAGGGCATGGTCCGCGACGGATCGATCGACACGATCGTCGTGGCCTTCACGGACATGCAGGGCCGCCTGATGGGCAAGCGCGTCCAGGGCCAGGCCTTCCTCGACGGCGTCATCAGCCACGGGGCGCATTTCTGCACGTACCTGCTGGGCACGGACATGGAGATGAACACGCCCGACGGCTTCAAGCTGATGAACTGGGAGACGGGCTACGGCGACTGGATCGCCGAGCCGATCTGGGACCAGCTCCGGATCCTGCCCTGGCTACCGGGAACGGCCATGGTCCTCGCCGACACGATCGACGAGGAGACCGGCAAGGAGATCCCCGTCTCGCCGCGGACGATCCTCAAGCGCCAGGTCGCCCGCGCCGCCGATGCCGGCTTCGCGATCAAGGCCGGCTCGGAATTCGAGTTCTACGTGCTCAAGGACTCCTGGGAAGATCTGGCCGACCGCGGCTGGCCCGTGCCCAAGCCCTTCGGCCACTACAACGAGGACTACCACCTCCTCCAGGCGACCAAGGCCGAGCCCCTCCATCGACTGCTCCGCAATCAGATGACCGAGGCCAACGTTCCGATCGAGTTCAGCAAGGGCGAGGCGGCCAACGGCCAGCACGAGGTCAACATCCGCTACGACCACGTCCTCGAGTCGGCCGACCGGAGCGTCGTGTTCAAGCACGGCGCCAAGGAGATCGCCTACCTCAATGGCTGGGGCATCACGTTCATGGCCAAGCCCGATCACCGCTGGACGGGGTCATCGGGGCACCTACACATGAGCGTCTGGGACGTCGTAAAGGACGTGCCGCTGATGCACGCGACCGGCCGCGAGAAGCCGGGGCCTTACGGCCTCTCGAAGGTCGGCCAGCAGTTCATGGCCGGGATGATGGCGATGTCCCGCGAGCTCGCCGTCTTCGTGGCCCCGTTCATCAACTCGTACAAGCGCTACGCGTCGCTGTCCTGGGCCCCCGTCAACGTCGTGTGGGGTCGCGACAACCGGACAACGGGTTTCCGGCTCGTGGGTCGCGGCCCGGCCCTCCATGTCGAGAACCGCTTCCCCGGCGGCGACATGAACGCCTACCTC
>JAXDKY010000345.1:0-5013 GCA_034666885.1 Chloroflexota bacterium | reverse complement strand
AAGCCCGCCGCGCCGCTGAGCTCTCGGCAGGTGCCACCGGCCGGATCTCCTTCATCAGGCGAGCCGTCGCCAAGGCGCTCGCCAAGCTGAGCTGGGGCAGTGCCCGCGCGGTGCGCCGACTCGATCGGGTCGCCGCCGACGACCTCAGCCGGCGGCTGGCTGCCGCCGAGTAATCTTCGCGGCATGAAACGCCATGCCGTGCCCTCCGCGACCGCCGCGGTGTCGTGGGGCAAGGATCGAATCGATCTCTTCACGGTGGATGAGGACGCAGGCCTCGTCCACCGTGTCTTTGTGTCCGGGACCTGGTCGGAACCCGAGTCGCTCGGCGGCACGCTGGCGTCGGCGCCCGCTGCGACCGCCTGGGGCGTCGACGAGTTGCAGGTCTTCGCCATCTTCGACGACGGCCAGCTATGGAACCGCTACTGGGACGGTAAGTCGTGGCACCCGTGGGAGTCGCTCGGCGGCGAGCTCACCGGGACGCCGGCCGCCTCGTCATGGGGCGCAGACCGCATCGACGTGTTCGCCCCGGGCCGCGACGGCGGCACATGGCACCGCTGGTGGGACGGCACCCGCTGGGTCGACTGGGAGATTCGATAGGACCCCTCGGAGTTTCGCGAGAGCCTCCGACTCGTGTAGCGGTTGACCCACTGATAACGCGGATCAGAATGAGGTCATCGCCCCAAAACGGCGATCTCGTGATGCCAGAGACGGGCGAGAGCCTCGGCGGTGTCTTTGACCTAATTGGCAGAGGGTAACGGTGGCCCGCTCCCGAGCAAGCTTGGTGGTACTCAGCAGCAAGATTCCGGGCGCGGAACTCGCGAAACGACTCGGCGTGCCGGGCGATCAGGAATGGGACGCTGGCGAACCTGTTCGGCCGACCTCGAGCGCCAAGCAGAAGTTTTCCGGGTGGTCGATCGATTCTCGCGTCGACCGTTCGTTGGGACCTGGGGATCACCTTCAGGATCTCTTGAAGCGAACGCTTGGGCTACCCGAGCGAATCAGGGCCCTCTCAGAAGCCCGGGACATTGACAGCGCCCGTGTCTGGCTGCACCTCTAGGATCCTGAGATCGGCTTCTTTGTGGACCCGGAAGCACTGCGCGCAATCGCGAACCTCGGGTCCTTGGAGGTCGACATCCACGGATAGGGCCGTAGAACCTCCCGATCAGGGTTCGATGCCAGCTTCGGTGTCCTCGTCTGCGGGCGGCGCGGCCGTCCGTTCGATCACGTGGCTTGCCTCGACGAGGGTCGGGCGGCCGTCGCGGTCCTTCCAGCGGGTCTCGATGCGGATGTCGTCGCTTTCGCCGGTGAGGTGCAGGACCGCGACGTAGCTCGATCCAGCGAGCTCGACCGATTCGACCGCCGCCTCAGTCAAGGGCAGGGGTAGCTGCGAGACGACCTCGCCGATGTTCTGTTTCAGCTGGTCGCTGAATTCCTCGGACGCGCGCCCGATGTCCCCGGCGAGCAGCGCCGCGCAGTAGGCGTCGGCGTGCTGGCGAACGGTCTGGACGTCCATCGTCAGTCGTCCAGGACCAAGGTGCCCATCAGGTTCACCTGGTAGCTCTTCGTCGAGGTCGAGCTGATCTCGGTGACTCGTGCAACAGCCATGGCTGGTCCTCCTCTGCGGGAGATGAGTCTGGCAGGCCCGGGCCGAGCTCGTCGACCGCTGCACGCGGCCTGATGTTGCAGATCGGTCGCAGGAAGCGGGCCAATCCCGGTCAGCGAGTGCTCCGCGTCTGCGGGCCAAACACACCTTGAGGGGGCGCCGGGTCGAGGCCCGCCATCCATTCGACGATGTGTTCGGTGGATAGCCGCATGTACTCGGCGCGATGCTGCTCGACCTCGCGCTTCAAGGCCGTGGTGTCGCCGACGAAGGTCCGCTCCTGCCGTCGCTCCGCGTTGCGCCACGCCTCGAGCTCGGTGTCGAGGGCCTCGTTCATTGCCACGTTCAGCTCATTCCTGCGCGACCTCGGGGTCGGAGGCGGGGAGTCGATGGGCCCGCGTCACGGCTTCGTCCGAGGTTCGTGCCTGGACAGTCTCTTCCTTGTGAACTGCCGAATCTGAGGATGAAATCGCGTCCGAGGCGGTCCCGTTCGAACAGGTAAGTCGCAGCTAAGCGCTCGTGAGTAAGGTCCGGAATGACGTCTCGCCGCGTCGGGAAGTGCCCCCCAACGTGGCGAGACGTCGCGGTGTTCCCGCCGTGCGCCACGGACCGCCCGCCGCGGAGTGCCCTGTGGATCCGACCACGACCCCGCCGTGGCGAGTGCTCGAAGCCCCGAGCGGGACCGCCTCGCCGACGCCAGCCGACACCGAAGGGAGTGCCTCGACCGGGTTCCGTCTGACCGTGCCGGTCATCAAGGTCGTCTTGACCGTCGTCGGTGCGGCGGCGTGCGCGTCGCTCGCGTTCGCGCTGGCCTTCGCCGACGCGCCGGGCGACGCGATGGTGCTTGAGGGTGGCTCCCTTCTCCCGATCGCCGGTGCGTCGGGGAGGCTGGATCCGGGAACCGCGGCAGTCGGCGGAGGCGAAGTCGTCGTGGAGATCGTCGGCGCGGTGCCGCATCCGGGTGTGCTTCGGATGCCGGCGGGTTCACGGATCGGCGACGTGATCGCCGCAGCAGGCGGGTATGGGCCGCGGGTCGACACCGCACGGGCCGAGCGGGAGCTGAACCTCGCGGCGACCGTGAAGGACGGCGACCAGGTACGGGTCCCCTCGCGCGATGACGTGCCGGCCGCCGGGTCCGCTGGGTCCGCCGCCCCGGGTCATGCGTCCGGCTCGGCTACGGCCCAAGTCGACCTGAACCACGCGACCCAGGCGGAGCTCGAGGCCTTGCCCGGCATCGGCCCGGCGACCGCGCAGAAGATCATTGCGGCTCGCGAGGAGGCGCCGTTCGCCGCCGTCGATGAGCTTCGGACGCGCGGCGTGCTGGGCGAAAAGACCTTCGAGAAGCTGCGCGAGCTCGTCGCGGTGCGCTGATGCCCCGGAGCGGCTGGCTGGCTGCCGGCGGCGTACTCGCGGCACTGGCCGCCGGCGTTGGCGACCATCGACTGGTCGCGGTCTCGATCGTGGCGGCAGGGCTGCTGCTGATCGCCGGCTCGTGGCTTCCACGCGGTCGTCGCCTCGCGGTCGTGGCGCTCGCGCTCGGGATACTGACGATCGGCCTGCGGGCGGGGTTGGGCCCACACGCCGCGACCCTCGCCGGCATGCCGTCCGGCACCGGCCCGTGGTCGATGATCGTCGAGAGCGTTGGCTCTCCCCGCGAGGGCCAGCAGGTCGCGACGCTCCGGACCGTGGACGGCGGCTCGGCCGGGTTCAGGTTGGCGGCGACGCTGCCCCGCTATCCGCCGATCGAGCCAGGTGACCGTGTCGCCGTGGAAGGTCGGACCGGGGCCCGACCCGACAGCGCCTATGGTCGTTATCTCGAGCGACTGGGGGCGTGGGGCACGCTCGACGCCCGCTCGATGGAGGTCCTTCCCCGGCCGGTCGATCCAGGCACCACGCTCGAGGGCTGGCGCCGCGATGCCGGTGAGTTGCTGACACGCGTCCTCCCGGAGCCAGAGGCCGGGCTGGCCGCCGGGATCCTCATCGGGCTGCGCGACCGGGTCGATCGCCAGGTGGCGGCGGACTTCACGACCGCCGGCGTGAGCCACGTCGTCGCGATCTCGGGGTGGAACATCGCGATCGTGGCCGCCGCGGTCGGGGCATTCGCGGGGCGGCTCGGGCGGCGCCGAAGAGCCATCGTGACCGCCGTCGCCATCGTGTCGTACATCGTGTTCGCTGGGGCGTCGCCGTCCGTGCTGCGGGCCGGGGCGATGGCCGGCGTCGTGCTCCTGGCCCGGGAATCGGGTCGAAGCGGGCGGGCTGCGGCGGCGCTCGGCTGGGCCGCGTTCCTGTTGCTGCTCGCGGAGCCGTCGCTCGTGAGCGATGCCGGCTTCCAGCTATCGACCCTTGCCACGGCCGGGCTGGTCGCCTGGGCGACGCCGCTAACGGAGCGGCTGGATCGACTGAGCCGCGGACGGTTGCCCCGCTGGCTCACCGAGAACCTCGGCGTGTCGATGGCGGCCCAGGCGGCGACGCTCCCGGTCATCCTCGCGTCGTTCGGACGGCTAGCCCTCGTGTCGCCGGTCGTGAACCTGCTGGTCGTGCCGCTCGTCGCGCCGGCGATGGCGGCGGGCCTCGTCGCGCTCCTCGGTGGGGTCCTCGTGAGCCTCGGGGCACCGTCCGTCGTCGGGGCGATCGTGGCGGCACCCGGTTGGGTCGCGCTCCGGCTGATCATCGCGATCGTCGAAGTCGCTGCCTCGGTGCCGCTGGCCAGCGTCGCGTTCGAGCCGGCGGTCGGCGGGGCGTTGGGCGTCGCGACGGCGTTGGTCGGCTTGGCGGTCATCGTCCTTCGACGCCGGTCACGCAGCCGGCGGGCCGGGACGCCCATCCGCCCCACGGCAACGGCCGGTGTCGCGTCGCGACCGCGGCCAAACAGGGAGCGCCCATCCGCGGCCAGCCGGATGGCGACTATGGCCCTGGTCGTCGCCGTGGCGGTCGCCGGCGGCGTGATCGTGTCGCGGCCATCGGGCGTGGCACGGATCACGATCCTCGACATCGGTCAGGGCGACGCGATCCTCGTCGAGGGATCCCACGGCGGTCGACTCCTGATCGACGGCGGGCCTGATCCGGACCGCCTCCTCGTCGAGCTCGACCGACGCGTCCCCCCGTGGGACCGGCGGCTGGACGCGGTCATCCTCTCGCATCCCCACGAGGACCATGTTGCCGGGCTGGCCTTGCTGCTCGATCGCTATCGGGTCGGTCGCGTCCTGGAGCCCGGCATGCGCGGTCCGGGACCCGGCTACGCAGCCTGGATCGATCGACTGGCTCGACCCGGGGCGCCGCCACGCCTGTCGATCGGGGCCGGCGACCGGCTGACGGTCGACGAGATCGCGATGCGGGTGCTGTGGCCCATCCGTGGCAAGGTCCCGGCCGAACCACCGGATACCGGCAGCGGCATCAACAACGTGTCGGTGGTG
>JAXDKY010000344.1:0-6204 GCA_034666885.1 Chloroflexota bacterium | reverse complement strand
GTCGAGGTCGAAGCGGTCGAGTCGCTCGAGCTGAAGGGCAAGTCCGAGCGGGTCGCGGCCTACCGGGTCGTCGGCCTCCGCGACGTTGACATCGGCGCCCTCCAGGAGGCGCCGCTCGTCGGCCGCGCTGCCGAGTGGGCCGAGCTCGAGGGCTCGTACCAGCGCGCGGTCGACGCGTCGGCTTGCCGCCTGGTCACGATCGTCGGCGATCCCGGCGTGGGCAAGTCCCGGCTCGTGCGGGAGTTCACCTCGAGGCACGCCCCGACGGCCACCATCCTGGCCGGCCGCTGCTTGGCCTACGGCGACGGGATCACCTTCTGGCCATTGGCCGAGATCGTGAGAATGGCAGCCGGGATCGTCGACGAGGACACGCCCGACATCGCGCTCGACAAGCTCACCAGCGTGCTGGCAACGGCCGGTGCCGACGCCGCCGGGATCACCGAACGCGTGGCGTCGATCATCGGCCTGTCGGAGGTCCAGTTCCCGGTCACCGAGCTGTTCTGGGGCGGCCGACGCCTGCTCGAGACGATCGCGGCGCATCACCCGCTCATCGTGGTGGTGGACGACATCCACCTGGCCGAGTCGACGCTCCTCGACTTCCTCGAGCATCTCGTCGTCGTGTCCGAGGTCGCCCCGATCCTGGTGCTCTGCACGGCTCGCCACACCCTGCTCGAGCAGCAGGCCGACTGGAGCCAGCGGACCGATAGCCCGATCGTCGCGCTCGAGCCCCTGTCCAGGGAAGACGCCGGCGGATTGGTCGACCACCTGCTGGGCGGCGCGGGTCTGGACGACGCGACGCGCTCCAGGATCGTGGAGGCCGCGGATGGCAACCCGCTGTTCGTCGAGCAGATGGTGTCGATGCTCGTGGACAAGGACCTGTTGCGGCGGGTCGATGGCAGGTGGGAGCCCACGGCCGACATGGCCGAAGTGGCGGTGCCGCCCACGATCCAGGCGCTCCTCGCTTCCCGACTTGACGCCCTGTCCCGCGAGGAGCGGTCGGTGGTCGAGCCCGCCGCAGTCATCGGGCTCGTCTTCTTCCAGAACGCGGTCGAGGACATGGTGCCCCAGCAGCTCCGGGCGACCGTAGCCGGGCATCTGGGAGCTCTCGATACGAAACAGTTCGTGGCCCTCGATCCGGGCGACGCAGAAGACGAGACGTACCGCTTTCGCCACGCCCTGATCCGGGACGCCACCTACGGCAGCCTGCTCAAGCGCAATCGCGCGCAACTGCACGAACGGTTCGCCGAATGGGCGGAGCGGGTCAATCGCGAACGGGGCCGCGAACAGGAGTTCGAGGAGATCCTGGGCTACCACCTCGAGCAGGCCCTGCGCTACCGGACGGAGCTCGGGCCCCTCGACGACGTCGGACGGGAGCTGGGTCGGCGTGCGGCGACCAAGCTCGGGGCGGCCGGTCGTCGGGCGTTCGCTCGGGGCGACCTGCCCGCGGCCATCAACCTCCTGCGTCGCGCCGGCGTGTTGTTCCCCGCCGACGATCTGGTCGGGATCGACACGCGAACGGAACTCGGAGAGGCGCTGTCCGAGGCCGGCGAGTTCGGGGAGGGCGGCACCGTGCTGGATGCTGCGTATGCCGCCGCAGCATCGATCGGGGACGCTCGCCTGGCGGCTCGCGCGCGCCTGGCGCGAATCTCGTTGGAACTGTATTCGGAGGCGATGCCGCCCGGGGCGCTGGCTGAGGCCCTGGCCGAAGCCGAGGCGGCGATCGAGGTCTTCCGCGTGGCCGCGGACGATGCCGGCGCGGCCCGCGGCACGAAGATCATCACGGCGATGCACGCCACGATCGGACGGTACGACCTCGCCGCGGAGGCGGCCGAGCGGACGGCCGAGAGCGCCCTCCGAGCCGGTGACACCAGGCTTGTCTCGCGCGCCGCGGCAGCCTACGCGACGACGGCGCTGTACGGATCCACGCCGGTTCGGGAGGTGCGAGACCGCTGCCAGCGCCTCCTCGACCAGGTGGCCGGCGACCGCAAGGCTGAGGCGACCGTCCTGGCCGCGATGGCCATCGCGGATGCGATGCTCGGCGAGATCGACAGCGCGCGTGACCGGCATCGACGAGCGAAAGCCATCCAGGACGAGCTGGGAGGGAGTCTCGTTTCGGCGTCGACGTCGATCGAGGGGTCTCGGATCGAGATGCTCGCCGGCGACTTCGAGGCAGCCGAGAAACTGCTCCGCGCCGACGATGCGGCGCTTGCACGACTCGGCGAGCGCTACTTTCGCTCGACGATCGCCGGCCTGTTGGCGAACATCCTGGAGGTCCAGGGCCGCACGGACGAGGCCGAGGCGTACGTCACCTTGACCCTGGAGCTCGCCGACGCGGACGACACGAATTCACAGGTCCTCGCCCGGATCGTCCGGGCAAAGCTGGACGCGCGCCAGGGGCTGGCCGAGGCCGCGATCGCGGCAGCGACCGACGCGCTCGAGCTCGCCGACACGACCGCCGACGTCGACTTTCAGGGCGACGTGCACAGCGACTTCGGGGTCGTCCTCCAGCGCCTCGGCCGGACGGACGATGCGCGTGAACAGTTCGGGCTTGCGCTCGATCGCTATGAGCGCAAGGGCAACATCACGTCGGCCGGGGCCGTGCAGCGAGCGATCGAGGCCATCGACCGCTCGCCGGAGCCGATCCGCTGACGTCCTAGACGCGGGCCTTGCCGTTGCCGGCGGTCTGGAAGGACACGCGCAGGATCGACGTCCCATTGACATCCACGATCTGTGCGACGCCGCAGTTCGTCTGCGTGGCCGACTTGCAGCCGTCCTTCTTGGTGAGCGGGATGAGGGTGACGTTCCCGGCATCATCCTCGTGATAGACGACGACCTTGTAGACATTCACGTTCGTCCCGGGCGCCAGTTTCACGTCGATGACCCAGGCGATCGTGTCCAAGCTGGTGTCGGCATCGATCTTCGCCTCGACGGCCGCGTTGCCATAGCAGGTCGCGAGGGCTGCGGGGCACGCCTGCGCCAGGTTGTCGGTGAGTCCGACCGCGCTCAGGTGCGCCGGCAGGGTGATGATCGCGGACTGACCACTGGTCTCGAGCGGATCGGTCACCGCGCAGGTCGACACGACTTTGGACTGGTTGTTCGTTCGGAACGCCGAGATGCTGTCGCACGAGAAGGCCAGCAGGTTCAGCGAACCTTCGGCCGCAAACGTGTCCACGTTGCTGCCGTTGTCGTTACCGATCTCGGCAACCGTGACGACCGCCTTGGTCGGGATGACCGCGGCTGCGGCAGCCCGAGTCGAACTGATCGTGACGGTGACCGTGATCGACGTACGAGCGGCCAGGGTCCCGATCTGGCAGCGCAGGGTGGCGCCGTCAGTGCACAGGTCAGCGCCGTCCGAGATGGTGACGTTGGCAGGGAGGTTGGTCGGTGTCTGCGGCACCACCGCGGTCTGCGGGTCCTTCTCATCGACCAGCGGCTGCCCGTCCTGTCCGACGACCAGGAGGACGTTGTTCAGGGTCTGTCGCCCATTGTTCGAGACCCTGATCGGAAAGATGATCGACTCACCGGCCGAAACCGTGACGCTGGGCAGCTGTCCGTCCGTGGGTGAGCCCACCGTCACCGATCGCGTGTTGCCGGCCAGCGCCGTCGCCGTGGAACCGCTGAGCGTGAGGATGGCGAGGCTGGCTGCGAGCGTGAGCCAGCGGCTTGTACGGGAGCGACGGTGCACGGATTCCCCTCCTGGTCCCCGGAAGATGGATCGACGCCCGCGTGACGGCAGGCGCTCGATGCGAGAGCGCGTGATCGGCTTCGCTGGCCGGGGTCCTGGTACGTTCGTACCGGTCAGTTGAGCGTGCGGTGAGACTCGGACGATGTCAAGTCGGCGTGGTGACACCGGTGCGTGGATGCACCGGACGTTTCAAGAACGCGGGACCGGCCGCATCGGGTAGACCCCGACGACCACCGGCGTGCGCGGATCGAGCGACAGCTCGTAGCCGATCTCGCCGCCTCGGAGCAACTCGCCCAGGAGCGAGCCCTCTCGCTGCGGGAGACCGACGTACACGTGGCCCTGGGCGATGGAGACCTGGGTCACCTCGTCGTCGCCGCCATCGATCGCGAACCGCCGGCGCAGCTCGTGCATCGGGACGTAGGGTCGGCTTTTGATGAACCGGCGAAGCTGCGGTGCGGTGCAGCCCATGGCGCGATCCTGGCCGTTCGCATGGCCGTTCGCCTGACCGTTGGTGTGAGCGGCATGCGGCCCGTTCGGGTGGCCGTTGCTGCGCGCCGCCTCCGGCGGGCTCGGGCGCCGGTCGACGGACGGCGAATGCGATCCGCTCGCGGCGGCCGCGTCCGATCCGCTCGCGGAGGGCACGTCCGGGCCTGCTGCCACGTCGCGACCTGGTGCGGGGGCCGGCCCTGCTGCCACGTCCGGGCCTGTTACCACGACCGGGCCCGCTGCCGCGACGAGCGGGAGGTCGGCGGTCGGGGGTCTCGTACTCGCGACTTGTCGTTCGGTGGCGTCCTGCGTCGCACTTGACTGCGCGGCCGGCGCGTCGACCGAGGCCGGCGTCGTGCCCGGCGTGCCCCCCGGCGCCGGTCGCGGCGGCTCGTGACGGTATCGACCGCCCTGGTGCGATCGGCCGTGATGTCGCCGACTCATCGGTGGGGGCATCCGGGATGGGCATCCCGGACGAGTGGCTCGGCGACGGGACGTCGCCGCTGGAAGGTGGGCATCTGATCTCGGGTGATGGGCGGGCCGCTCGGATACGGCACCGCGCTCGATGATACCGCAGGCGCCCGATGAGGCCGTTGCCGAGCGGCCCTCGCCTCAGCCGTCGACGACGTACAACTCGCGGGCGGCCTCGTTGAGCACGATCGGCCCGTCATCGCCGCACACCACGATGTCCTCGATCCGCGCGCCGTACTCGCCCGGCAGGTAGATCCCGGGCTCGACGCTGAAGGCCATGCCCGGCTGCAACGGCCTGTCATTGCCGGCGACGAGGTACGGGTCCTCGTGGCCTTCGAGGCCGATGCCGTGTCCGGTCCGATGGAAGAACGCTTCCCCGTAGCCTTCGACCTCGATCGGGGCGCGGGCCGCGGCGTCGATGGCCGCGCAGGCCACGCCCGGCCTGACGGCCCGGGTCGCGGCCTCCTGGGCACCATGGAGGACCGCGAACAGATGCCGAAATCGTTCGTCCGGCCCGGCGGCGGGATCACCGCCCGTGACCCACAGGGTCCGCGTGATGTCCGACCCATAGCCGCTGAGCGTGCCGCCGATGTCGAGCACGATGGGTTCACCGGCTTCGATCACCCGCTCGGTGGCCTCGTGATGCGGCGATGCCGAGTTCGGCCCCGAGCCGACGATCGCGAACAGCGACTCGTCGTGCCCCTCGCTGACCAGCCGTTCGCGGACCTCGCGGGCGACGTCGGCTTCGGTCCGTCCGACCAGGCGCCCGGCGGCGATCTGGCCGACGACGCGATCCGCGGCCTGCGCGGCGAGGCGCAGCAGGGCGATCTCGTCGGCGTCCTTGACCATGCGCAGGTCGCGCAGGACGGTCGAGGCCAGCGAGAACTCGACGGCCGGTCCGAGGACGGCCTGCAGACGCAGCAGGTGCATGGCCAGCATCGTGTCGGAGACGCCGACACGCCGGGCCGGCAGGTTCTTGACCGCCAGCGCGTATGGGTCGTCGGTCTCATCCCACGTCACGATCTCGAGCGGTGTGTGCAGCCCCGCCTCGGCGGCGCCCCGTTCCAGTCGCGGCACGACGATGAACGGGTCACCCCCCGCCAGGACCACCAGCATCGTCAACCGCTCGAGCGGCATCGCGCCATAGCCGGTCAGGTAGCGCAGGTCGGAGCCGACCCCGATGAGCAAGGCGTCCAGGCCAGCGGCGGCGGTCGCGTCGGCGGCGCGCTGCAGGCGCGCGGCGAAGCGAGCGGCAGGGATGACTGGCCGGTCGGCCAGGGTCACGATGCGACCCCGGCCGGCCGCCCCAACCAGGCCGAGATCGTCCCGGGACCGTCCTCGAACAGCTTGCGGTAGGCAAACACCCGGTCGGCGCCAGCCGCCAGCGCCTTCTTGCGCAGCTCGTGGTCGTCGTGCTGGCCGACGGCCAACACGCGGGCGCCCGCGGCGTGGGCCGTCGCGATCGCGGCGACGCCATCGTAGGCGAGGGCGGTCAGGTCGACGATGGCCGCGTCGCCGCGGGCCAGGGCCTGCTCGAACCGCTCGAGCGAGGCGGCGCGCAC
>JAXDKY010000343.1:0-2505 GCA_034666885.1 Chloroflexota bacterium | reverse complement strand
CCCTCGCCCCTGTAAAGCGGGGCGGCGCCGGTCTCGAGGGGACGAGCGGCGCCGCCGGTGGCCAATCTAGGTGGCGCCCTGCTGCGGTGGTCATCGCCGTTGGGGGTCGCCTCTTGCAGCGACGCGACAGCCGCCGATCATTTGGCCGCAGCGGACGGAGGAGGCCCAAGGTGGGACGGAGCTAGCCCTTCGGAAATCCTTCTCTTTGGGCCTGGCGGTAGGCGTCCCGTGCCGCGCTTTCGGTCGCTTCTGCTTCCTGCAGCTCGACCCCCGCGCGAACATCGTCGCCTTCCGCAGATGCGAAGGCCACCTCGGCAGCTTCCGCTGCCTCTCTCGCGGCCGTCTTCGCTCGTTGGGCCTCTGTACGAGCTCGCTCGAGGGATTCCACCGCCGAGGACACTGCCTCTGTGACTGCAGTTGCCGCAGCTTCGGCTGCCTGGGCCGCCCTCAACGCCAGGGTGGCAACGCTGGCGGCGTTATGTGCCGCGACGGTATCCCGTTCTGCCGCGCGCCAAGTCGCGAGCAGGTCGCTCGCAGACCCGTGCTTTTCGGGTCGTTCCGCCACCACCGGTTCCTCCCACACCTGGCATATGTGTCAAATGCCTTGGGGATCTTGTTGACGTGGGTCGGACGGTAAGATTCCAGCGGCTGCCACCGCCGCAAATTCGCGGGCCGCCACATTGCAGCAGTCTTACGGCCGGGCCAGCGGCGGTAGCCAAAGCGGCGCGCGACGCGGGCTTCCGCCTCGATGGTTCGGCGAGCGGCGCACATGAAGAAGCGGCGGACGAATATCGTCCGCCGCTTACTAGTTCCTCCTGGGATCAGCCTCAGGACTGAGAGCTCGAGCTTGACTGGCCCATCGAGCTCCCCACCCGGTCGCCATCGGACCACCCGATCTTGTCGAGGGACGACCGCATGTTCTGGACCGTCTGGTCCAGGGGAGCGCCGGCCGATGCCTTCCTCACGTCATCCATCGTGATGTCCGTGTCCTTGTGGCGAGTCTCAGGTTCCCCGCATCCGCAGTTCAGGCACATGGTCTGCCTCCGTAAGGTCATTGGGGGTCGCCTCACATCCTGGTCGTGCCGGGATGGCGCCTCACATTCGGCCGCAGACGGCGGCGTTGCGAACGCCTGCCGAATGCGTCATCGATCGGAACGTCGGAGCCCACCGTGGTCCGCGACAAGGTCGAGTCGGCATGACCTATCTGGCGACCTCCATCAGGCCTCGAGTACCTGCTTGAGCTTGTCTAGCGTCGCGACTTCGGACTCGATGGTCTTCTGGACCATCGATCCCATGGTCCGCTTGATCTACTAGCGACCGACCGGCCGCTCCTCGGGCTCATCAGCCAAAGCCGCTGCCCTCGGTGGCCGTCAGTTTGGGCAGCGGCGCCGGTGGCGTCGGAACAGGGGTCCGTACTGCAGCAACGGCGACGCCAGACACCAGCGGCACGACCGAACCGCTGGAGAGATCCACGGACACAAGATCGATCGGGCCGTCACACCCACCCGACGCGACGAGCACTTGGGTCGCGCTGAGCCATCCGGCGGCTCGGTCGGGTCCGACCGAATCGGGCAGGACGCGGACCACCGCACCATATCGAACCTGGGCCATCGCCATCGAGTCCACGCACGACGTCGTCTCGGTCGTCCAGGCGGCTGACCCGTTCTCGAGCCCCGGCCGGATGTCGACGATGTTCCGCCCCTCCGGCGCCGCCCACACGACGGGAGCCTGTTTCGTGTCCGTGATGTCGATCCGATGGAGCAAGGCGTGGCTCTTGTCGTGCACGGCGGCATACAGCAAATGCTTTCCGTCCACCTCGAACCCGATCGCGCCGAACGTCGTGCCCAGCTCGGAGAAGACGAGCCGACCGGGGTTCTTGCCCGTGTTCGACGCCAGCCAGATCGACTGGCTGTCGCCCTGTTGCATCGCGAAGGCGAAGGCCTCTCCCGAGGGGTGGTACGACACGCTCAGGAAGGTCGACTCGAGGAGCGGCGGCGTCACGTCCTGGGTCGTGGTCCCGGTCACGAGTACCTTCGCGAGACTGTGGCCATCCGGAGGTGCAAACACGATCGACTTGCCGGTCGGCCGACTCCACTCGATCGCGGCGACCTTCTGGTCGCCGGCTGCGTGGCTCGGACCGTCGGCCACGCCCCGTACCTCGAGCCCGCCGAGCAGCACCCGGTCGCCGAGGGGCCCCCACTCGAACGGCCCGGGGTTCTCGACCGGGAACAGGCAGGTCAGGTGGTCGCCACTCGGGCTCATCGCCCATGCTTCGCCCGCGGCGATGAACGTGACGGTGTCCGACGCCGGCGGAGCTGCGGGCTCGCATGCCGGCAACGGGTCGCCGGAGGCCAGCGTGGCGCCCGCGGGCGGTGCGCTTGGACCACTGGCGGGGACGACGCCCGCGCTCGCGGGCGCGGTCGATGGACTCGGGGTAGCGGGCGCGGTCGAAGATAGCGTGGTGCCCGGGGCGTTGTCGCCAGGCGTGCCCGGAGGCGTCGAGAT
>JAXDKY010000342.1:0-13439 GCA_034666885.1 Chloroflexota bacterium | reverse complement strand
TGTTCGTGATGGGCCGACCGGACGGCATCAGCGCGGTGCTCCGCGACGTGATCCGGCCACGTGCCGCCTACATCGCGGCCCGCACGGTGATGCTTCCATCGGTCGAAGCCTATTACCGCGTCGACCCGGGGCCCCAGATGGTGCGCATGTGGGTCGACCGGGCGCATTTCCGGCCCTATCCAGCCACGGTCCAGCGGCTCCTGCCGGTCGAGATCGGCGAGCTGAACCGCCTCTACCAACTCGGTTTCGCGTCGTGGCTGCCGTCCGGAGCGATCGCCGATGGCGTGTACTTCGGCATGCGGGTGAACGGGCAGCTGGTGGCGGCCGCCGGTACGCACGTCGTGAGCCCGGCCGCACGGCTGGCGGTCGTCGGCAACGTCCTGACCCACCTCGAGTATCGTGGGCGCGGGTTCGCGACCGCCGTGACCGGCGCCGTGACCGCCGAGCTGCTGCGCTCGTGCGACCAGATCGTCCTCAACGTCCGGGCGGACAACCCGCCCGCCATCAGCGCCTATCGGCGGCTGGGATTCGTCGAACACGCCCGCTTCGAAGAGCGCCTCATCCATCGCCTCGGCTCGCCCTGGCCCGACCTCACGGCGCCGCTGCGGCGCCTCTTCACCCGCAAGGAGACCGACCCCCGATGACCGAAGCCGCCATCCTGCCCGCCCACGACGTGACCGACCTCGGCCTCGCCGATGAGGGCGTCCGGCGCATCGAGTGGGCCGAGCGCGAGATGCCCGTCCTGCGGCTGATCCGCGAGCGCTTCGAGCGCGAGCGCCCGCTCGCCGGCCTGCGCATCGGGGCGTGCCTGCACGTCACGACCGAGACGGCCAACCTCATGCGCACGCTCAAGGCCGGCGGCGCCGACGTCGTGCTCGCGGCCTCGAACCCGCTGTCGACCAAGGATGACGTCGCGGCCGCGCTCGTGGCCGAGTACGGCATCGCCACGTTCGCCCGCCGCGGCGAGGACCGCGACACCTACTACGGGCACCTCAACAGCGTCGCCGATACGCATCCCCAGATCACGATGGACGACGGCTGCGACCTCGTCTCGCTCCTGCACAGCGAGCGGCCGGACCAGGTCAAGGAGGTCCTTGCCGGCACGGAGGAAACCACCACCGGCGTGATCCGGCTCAAGGCGATGGCCGCCGACAAGGCGCTCGGCTTCCCGGTCGTGGCCGTCAACGAGGCCCAGACCAAGCACCTCTTCGACAACCGCTATGGCACCGGCCAGAGCACGCTCGACGGCATCCTGCGAGCCACGAACATCCTGATCGCCGGTCGCAAGGTCGTGGTCGCCGGGTACGGCTGGGTCGGCAAGGGGATCGCCTCGCGGATGGACGGCCATGGTGCCCATGTCGCGGTCGTGGAGGTGGACCCGGTCCGCGCGCTCGAGGCGTTGATGGACGGGTTCGCGGTCATGAGCCACGGCGACGCTGCCCGCTGGGGCGAGCTGTTCGTGACGGCGACCGGCAACCTCAACGTCTTCCGGCGGGAGCATTTCGAGGCGATGCGGGATGGGGCGATCATGGCCAACTCCGGCCACTTCGACGCCGAGCTCGATCTCGCCGCGCTGCGCGCGCTGGCCGAGGGGCACGTGCGCGAGGTGCGCGAGAACGTCCAGGAATTCGACCTGGGCGGCAAGAAGCTGAACCTCATCGCGGAGGGCCGCCTCGTCAACCTGGGCGCCGCCGAAGGCCATCCGGCTGCCGTCATGGACATGAGCTTCGCGAACCAGGCGCTGTGCGCCGAATACGTCGCCCAGCACCACGCCGAGCTGGAGCCCATGGTCTACGTCGTTCCCGAGGCGATCGACGCCGAGGTGGCCCGGCTCAAGCTGGCCGCGCTGGGCATCGAGCTCGAGCCGATGACCGCGGAGCAGACCGCGTACGTCTCGTCCTGGCAGCACGGGACGTAGTTCCCTAAGGCCGTCCGCGCCCGCCGCGACGGACGAGCCACCATCGCCACGATGCCCATGCCCATGGCCGTCGCCGACGCTTCGCTGCCGCCCGTCATCGGGCCGATCCAGCTCGTCTTCCTGGTGCTCGCCTTCGCCATCGGGCTGACGTACGTCGCGCGCCGGCTCAGGATCGCGGATCCGATCCTCCTGCTGCTCGGCGGGATCGCGCTGAGCCAGCTGCCGAACCTCCCCGAGATCGTGCTGGCGCCGGACATCGTGTTCCTGCTCTTCCTGCCGCCGATCCTGTTCGGGGCCGCCTACTTCACGCCGATCCGGGACTTCCGGGCCAACCTCCGGCCGATCCTGCTCCTGGCGGTGGGACTCGTGCTGTTCACGACCGTGGTCGTGGCATTCGTGGCGCAACAGCTGACCGGGATGCCGATGGCCGCCGCGTTCACCCTGGGCGCGATCGTCGCCCCGCCCGACGCCGTGGCGGCGACGGCGGTCTTCCGGCGACTCGGCGTGCCGCGGCGCATCGTGACGATCCTCGAGGGCGAGAGCCTGCTCAACGATGCATCGGCCTTGATCGCGTATCGGGCCGCGGTGGCGGCGGGTGGCGCGGTCGTCGCGGGCTCGCTCGTGGCCGGGCCGGAGTTCTCGCTGGGTGCCTCGCTGGTCAACTTCGTCGTGGTCGCGACGGGGGGTCTGGTGATCGGGGCGATCGCGGGAGCGATCGTCACGCGGACGCTCAATCGAACCGCCGATCCGGTCATCGAGGTCATCGTCTCGCTGCTGGCGCCCACGACCGCCTACCTCGCCGCGGAGCAGCTGCACGTGTCCGGCGTCCTCGCGACCGTCGTGGCCGGACTCATCACCGGCCAGCGCGCCGCGCGAGTCCTGTCTCCGGACGCCCGGCTCATGGGTGCGGGCGTCTGGCAGACGGTCATCTGGCTGATCAACGCGTTCGTGTTCATGCTCATCGGTCTGCAGCTCCCGGCGATCCTGCGGGCGGTCCTGATCGATCACACGCCCGGGCAGCTCGCGGTCCTCGGCCTGGGCGTGTCGGCCGCGGTCATCGTCGCGCGCATCGTGTGGGTCTACCCGGCGACGTACCTGCCGCGCTCTCTGAGCGCCCGGCTGCGTGCGCGCGACCCGAGTCCGCCATGGCAGGCCGTCTTCGTCATCTCATGGGCGGGCATGCGCGGCGTGGTCTCGCTGGCTGCCGCGTTCGCCCTCCCACCAGATTTCCCCTCGCGCGACCTCATCCTGTTCCTGACGTTCTGCGTCATCGCGGCGACCCTCGTCGGGCAGGGCCTGACCTTGCCGTGGCTGATCCGCCATCTCGGCGTGCTGGCCGTTGGCGGGCAGGACGGCGAGGAGGTGCACGCTCGGATCGCGGCGGTCGAGGCCGCTCTCCAGCGGCTCGAGGAGCTCAGGCACGACTACCCGACGCACCTGCCGCTCATCGACCAGCTCCGGGAGGAATACGAACACGAGGCGGGGCACGTGATCCCCCAACCCGGAACCGAACCGGACGAGGTCGAACAGGAGCTGATCGACCACCGGGCGATCCGCAACGCCGTCCTCGGCGCCCAACGCGAGGCGGTGATCGGGCTGCGCGACGCCGGCGTGATCAACGACGAGACGCTGCGCTCGATCGAGCGCGACCTGGACCTCGAGGCAGTGCGGACCGGCGCGTGACGGGCAGGGCTCGGACGCGGCCGAGCCGCGCGACCGGCCCGAGCCTCCATCGGGTGATACCCTCCGGGCAACCCCAACGGAGAGAGACCGCCAAGTGAGCATCGTTGACGCCGCGCAATACCTGTTCACGTCCGAGTCGGTGACCGAAGGTCACCCGGACAAGATGTGCGACCAGATCTCGGACGCCATCCTCGACGAGATCATCCGCGACGACCCGAACGCGCGCGTCGCCTGCGAGACCGCCACGACGACCGGCCTGGTGCTCGTATTGGGCGAGATCACGACCCACACGTACATCGACTTCCAGACGATCGTGCGCGACACGGTCCGCGACATCGGCTACACCCGGGCCGACTATGGCTTCGACTACCAGACCTGCGGCACGCTCGTCTCGGTCAAGGGCCAGTCACCGGACATCGCCCAAGGCGTCGATGCCGCGCTCGAGGTGCGCGACGACGCGGCGTCCGCGTTCGAGCTCGGGGCCGGCGACCAGGGGATGATGTTCGGCTTCGCCTGCCGCGAGACGCCCGAGCTGATGCCCCTGCCGATCGCCCTCGCCCACCGCATGGCCCGCCGCCTGTCCGAAGTGCGCAAGTCCGGCCAGCTGCCCTACCTGCGGCCGGACGGCAAGACCCAGGTGACCGTGGAGTACGAGTTCGGGGTTCCGAAGCGGGTGCGGACGGTGGTCGTCTCGGCCCAGCACGATCCGGACGTTCGCCCGGAACGGTTGCGCTCGGACATCGTCGAGTCCGTGATCCTGCCGACGATCCCGCGCGAGCTGCGCGACACGGACCCGGTCATGCACGTCAACCCGACCGGCCGCTTCGTCACCGGCGGCCCGATGGGCGACGCCGGCCTGACCGGCCGCAAGATCATCGTCGACTCGTACGGCGGGATGGCTCGACACGGCGGTGGCGCCTTCTCGGGCAAGGATCCGACGAAGGTCGACCGCTCCGCCGCGTACGCCGCCCGTTGGGTGGCCAAGAACGTGGTCGCGGCGGGCCTCGCCGACCGGTTCGAGGTCGAGGTCGCCTACGGCATCGGCATCGCTCGACCGATCAGCTTCACGGTCGAGTCGTTCGGGACCGGCAAGATCGACGACGCCGACATCCAGGCCCTCATCGAGCGCCACTTCGACCTGCGTCCCGCCTCGATCATCGCGGCGCTCGACCTGCGCCGGCCGATCTACCGCCAGACCGCGGCCTACGGCCATTTCGGCCGGCCGGATCTCGACCTGCCGTGGGAACGGACCGACAAGGCGGCGCTGCTCGCCTCGGACGCCGGCCTGCCCGAACCCGAGCTGGTCCGGGCCTGAGCCTCAGCCGTCGGCGAACGCGCGGACGGCCGCGTCCACCGCGCGCTGGTCCTGCTCGGCGTCGCCGCCGCTGACCCCGACCGCGCCGACGAGGACGCCGTCGCGCTGCAGCGGCATGCCGCCGGCGAACACGATCATCCGCCCGCCGGCAGCCGAGTCGTAGCCGTAGAACTCGGTCCCCGGGCTGGACGATCGGCGCGAGGTCGCGGGTCGGCATCCGGTTGACCAGCGCCGTGAACGCCTTGTCCAGGGCGAGGGTGATCCCGACGAGGTCGGCCGCGTCCATGCGCTCGAAGGCGACCAGCTGGTCACCCGAGTCGACGACCGCACAGGACATCGCGACGCCCATCGATCGGGCCTCGGCCTGCACGGCGTCGATCGCCGCACGGGCCGCCGCCAGGGTGAGGCCGGCCGCCTGCGACGCGGTGGGGCCGCGCCAGGTGTCGACGTTGTCGAGCGGATGGTCGGCCATCGAGCGTCCGCGTCAGCGCTCGATCACGACCGCGGCGATCCCGCCCTTCTTCTGCCCAGCTCGACGTGACTGCCACGTCAGCAGGATCTGGCCGATGATCAACGTGAGCAGCGTGATGCCCAGGATCATCGTCGCCACGGCGTTCGTCTCCGGCGTGACGCCCCGTTTGACCTGGCCGAAGATGAACAGCGGCAGCGTGGACGACCCCGGGCCGGATACGAAGGTCGTGATCACGTAGTCGTCGAAGCTGAACGTGAACGACAGTAGGAAGCCGGCCACGATCGCCGGCAGCAACTGCGGGAACGTGATCTGGCGGAACGTCCGCCAGGGCGTGGCGAACAGGTCGGCGCTTGCCTCGACGAGCGTGCGGTCCATCCCGGTCAGCCGCGCCCGGACCAGCAACAGCACGAGGCTCGTGTTGAAGAGCACGTGGGCGGCGATGATCGTCGTGTAGCCGAACTTGGGCCGTTCACCGGTGATCGATTCGACCAGGTCGAAGCTCGTCGCAAACAGCACGAGGGTCGAGAGCGCGATGACGATCTCGGGGACGATCACGCTCATGTAGGTGAGGCCGTCGAACGCCAGGCGAACCCGCTTGCCGACCCGTTGCAGCGCGAGCGCGGCCATCGTCCCGAAGATGGTGGACAGGATCGCGTTGGGGATCGCGATGATGAAGCTGTTGGTGAGCGACTTGAGGACGACGGGATCGTGCAGCGCGATCTCGAACCACCGAAGGCTGAGGCCCTCCCAGCGTGTCGCGACCCCTTGCGTGTTGTTGAAGGCGAACAGCACCACCACGACGATGGGGGCGTACAAGAACACATAGACCAGCGCGGAATGAGCTCGGAACCAGACTTCGACCAGGTTTCCCAGGCGATCCCCACGGCCGCGCGCCGACGGCCTCGCGAGGCGCGGGACAGCCGCCGGAACAGCGGGAGCGGTCACAGGACGCTGACCTCACGGGTCCGCCGTCCCCGGTTCACGAACCAGAGGTAGAAGGTGATGGTCACCAGCATGATCACGATGAGGAAGACGGCGCGCGCGGAGCCGTTCGGCCAGTTGCGGGCGTCGAGGAAGTCCGTGACGAGCGCGTTGCCCATCAGGTACGTCCGGCCCAGGCCGAGCAGCTGCGGGATGACGTACTCGCCCATCATCGGGATGAACACGAGGATGCTCCCCGTGACCAGACCGGGCAGCGCCACGGGCAACGTCACTTGCCGGAAGGTCGCCCAGCGGCCGGCGCCAAGGTCCTTGGACGCCTCGAGGAGGGTGCGGTCCATCCGTTCGAGCGTGACGTAGAGCGGGAAGAGCATGAGTGGCAGATAGCCGTAGACCAGGCCCACGAGCACCGCAAACGGCGTCCCGAGGAGATCGACGCGACCGCCTCCGACCAGGCTCGAGAGGAACGTCCCCAGGCCGACGCCCGGACCCAGGATCAGGATCCAGGCGTAGGTCCGGATGAGGAAGCTCGTCCAGAACGGGACGACGAGCAGGAGGATCAATAGGCTCTTGCGCCGGCCGGCGCGGGTCGCGATGAAGTAGGCGATGGGCAGCCCGACGAGCAGGCACCCGATCGTTCCCGCCGCCGACATCCAGAGGCTATCGATGAAGGGTTCCGGCTTACTGAGCGCTCGGGCGTAGTTGTCGAGCACGAAGCCTGGCGTGTAGCCGCCGTTCTTGGCCCGTGTCCCGAACGAGAAGATGACGACGATCAGGAGCGGCAGCACCAGCAGGACGGCGTACCAGATCGCCGCCGGCAGGAGCAGCACCGTCGTGAGCAGATTGGAACGGAGCCGGTTGTTCACCGGCCCCGTTCGTGGCGCCCCCGGCGCGATGCTCGCCATGTCGACTCCGCTCGGGTTCGGCGAGTCAGCCGCCGACCGCCTGCTTGAACTCCTCCCAGATGTCGATGCGCTGGTTGTTGCCGGAGGTGTCCTTCGAACCCTCGAGGCTCGCGATGACATTCTCCGGGGGGAACACGGCCGTGTCGGCCAGGATGGCCGGATCGACGAATTCCCTCGCCTTGTCGTTGGGCGTCGCGTACAGGTTGTAGTTCGATTCGATGCCCTGGATCTCGGGCTCCTGGATGAAGTTCAGCCAGGCGTAGGCCGCGTTCGGATGCGGCGCATCCTTGAGCATGACCCACGTATCGAGCCAGAAGATCGTGCCGTCCGACGGGGTGATATAGCCGGCCTCGCCGGAGTCATGCTCGGCCTTGAGCTCCTGCCCGAGTGGGCCGGTCCAACCCAGCGTGAGGCTGGTCGTCTTGTCCTTCATGTACTGCCCGTACACGTTCGATTCGAGCGCGTACAGGTGGGGCGCGACGTCGAGCAGGATCGTACGCGCCTGATCCAGCTCCGCCTTCTCCACCGAGTTGGCCGAGAAGCCGAGCATCTTGAGCGGGAAGACGAAGACGTCACCCATCGAGTCGACGAACACGGTCTTGCCCGATGCCTCGCCCTTGACGCTGTCGTAGAACTCCTTCCACGACTGCGGGATCTTGGAGAGGAGCGACTTCATGTAGAGGATCCCCGTGGTGCCGTAATCCTTGGGCACCTGGTACTCGTTCGTGGGATCCCACCACAGGTTCTTGAACGCCTTGTTGATGTATTCGAGGTTCGGGAGGCGCGAGAGGTCCAGCTTCTGCAGGAAGCCCTCGTCGACCATGCCCGGCACGTATTCCGCTGTGGGGGCCGCGATGTCGTAGCCGGACGCCCCGCCCTGGAGCTTGGCGATGAGGACCTCGTTGTTGTCGTACACGTCGTAGGTGAACGTCTCGACGCCGAACTCCGTCTTGAACTTCTCCATGTTGTCCGGGCTGACGTACGCAGCCCAGTTGTACATGAGTAGTTCCTACTCGATCTCGAAGCTGGGGGCGGCCGATTCGACCACCGCCGTCGAGGGTGCCGGTGCCGCCGAGGCCGGGACCGTCGATGGCGCCGCGGTAGCGGCTCCGCTCGGACCACAGGCGGCGAGCGCGGCCGCCGTGCCGGTCAGCCCGGCCGCGGCCAGGAAGCCACGGCGATTGACCTTCGTCTGCGACATCCGCCGCAGCACGTCATCCAGATCTCGCTCTGCCACGTCCATCCTCCTGTGCCCGATCAAGGGCGCTGCCGAACCTAGTCAGCCAGGACCAGGTTCGCCTCCTCTTGCCACTGCACCGTGACCGGATCACCCGGTCCGAGGCCCTGGCTTGCTTGCGCCCCCGTCGCGTTCTGCCGGCGAACGACGAGTTCGCCCGCAAGTTCGGTCTGGACTCGAAACTCGGTCTGGTCACCGAGGTAGGTGCCCTGATGGATGCGTCCCTGGATGGCCGACCAACCCGGATCGGGCGGTCCGGCCCCGTCGGCCGTGACCTGGATCCGCTCCGGACGGACGGCGACCGTCACCGCGTCGCCGACCGCCACGACCGCTGCCGAGTCGGTCAGGAGTCCGCGCAGGTCGAGCCCGAGGTCGGTTCGCACGGCGACCCGGCCGGTCGAGCTGTCGATCGACTGGACCGAGCCCGGCAGGAAGTTGGACGTCCCGATGAAGGCCGCCACGAATCGGTTCACCGGTCGCTCATAGAGCTCGGTGGGGTCGCCCTGCTGCTGGATCCGGCCGTCGCGCATGACGACGATCACGTCGCTCATCGTGAGCGCCTCTTCCTGGTCGTGGGTCACGTACACGAACGTGATCCCGACCTCGCGCTGCAGCGCCTTGAGCTCCAGCTGCATCTCCTTGCGCAGCTTGAGGTCGAGGGCGCCGAGCGGTTCGTCGAGCAGCAGGACCGTCGGCCGGTTCACGAGAGCGCGGGCAAGGGCCACCCGCTGCTGCTGGCCGCCCGACATCTCCCACGTGCGGCGCTTGCCGTAGCCCTCCAGGCGGACGAGCGCGAGTGCCTCGTTGACCCGTCGTTCCTCGTTGGCCTTGTCGACCTTTCGCTGGCGCAGCCCGTAGCCGACGTTCTGGGCGACGTCCATGTGCGGGAAGAGCGCGTAATGCTGGAAGACGGTGTTCACGTTGCGTTGGTACGGGGGGACACCTGCGATCGGCTGGCCCGCGAGCAGGATCTCGCCTTCGGTCGGCTGCTCGAAGCCGGCGATCATCCGCAGCGTGGTCGTCTTGCCGCAGCCCGACGGGCCGAGCAACGAATAGAACGTGCCACGGGCGATCGACAGGTCCATCGCGTCGACGGCCGTGACGGCGCCGAAGCGCTTCGTGACGCCGATGATCTCGACGTCCGGTGCTGCGAGGCCGGCCGCGACCGGGTTGACGGACCCCACGATGTCGCTCGCTGGCGGCGCGTCTGAGGTCAGGGAGGCAGTCAACGGCGGGTCCTCACGAATCGGTTCCGGACGCTGAACAACTCCCTGTAGCCGTGCTACAGGATCGGTGCATCGTACGGGCGGGCCGAGTGCGCGTCAACGCGGTTTCGGTGCGAATCTCGCAGTCGGCTCGGCGCGGACCGCGACGAGAGGCACCGGACCTGAACCTATACTTCAGCGAAATCGCAACCCTGTCGCTCATCCGAGAGACGCCCGTGGTCACCGAACTTCAGCTGGGAACCCGGATCCGTGCGCTGCGCCAGGCGCGGCGCCTGACGTTGCGCGACGTCGCCGAACGCGCCGGCGTGACCGAGAGCTTCCTGTCGCAGGTCGAGCGCGACGTGACGAGCCCGTCGATCGCCACCGTCCACCGGATCGCCCGGGCGCTGGGGTTGTCGATCGCCCAGCTCTTCGCCGAGGACGGTGACACCGGCCGCGTCGTCCGCCGCGAGGCGCGCCGCCGCGTGTCGTACCCGGGCCTCCGGTCCGTGGACGAGTTTCTGACCTCGAACATGGCGGGCCGCCTGCAGGTGATCATGTGCACGATCGAGCCGGGCGGCGGCACCGGCGAGGAGCCGTACACCCACGATTCGGACGAGGAGGTCGTGGTGGTGCTGGCCGGCGTGCTCGACCTGTGGGTCGCCGACGAGCACTACGTCCTGCGCGAAGGCGACGCGATCACCTTCCCGTCCCGACTGCCGCACTGGAACGCGAACCACGGCGAGGAGCCGGTGCAAGTCATCTTCTGCCTGACGCCACCAAGCTTCTGATCGTCGGCTGTCGCATCGGGGCCGGACCATCGTGGTCATAGGTTCGCGTACCTTCGACGGGGGCCAGTGGGACCCCTGACGCCGTACGCTCCTTCCATGGACCATCGACCCGGCGCTGCACGACGCATCCGACGGCTGCTGCTGGCCGCCGGCCTCGGGCTGTCGATGCTGGGCGCGATGCCGTGGGCGGCCGCCGCCGCCGACGAGAGCCCGACGCCAAGCCCGGTGGTCACCCCCGGGCCGACGCCGACGCCGTCGCCGGCGCCGGTCGACACGCAGGCGACGAACCCGCCAGCACCAGAGACCCAGCCACCCGATCCGACGCCGACCCCGCCACCCGACCCTACGCCGACCCCGCCACCTGCTCCGACGCCGACGCCGACGCCCGACGCAACGCCACGGCCCACGCCGGTGATCACCAGCGTCAACTTGTACCGATCCGGCGCGATGGTCCGCCAGTACACGAGCTACTGGTGCGTGCCGGCGGCGACCCAATCGATGCTCAACCTGGCGCTTGGCACCAGCAACCGGCGCTACCTGACGCAGAAGTACTTCTACGCGCGGATCCGCGAGCACAACCGCTATCGCTACGTCACGCGCGGCAACGATCCGCAGGGCTGGGCCTGGGGTCTTCGTCGCTTCTCGGGCGGCAGGACGCTGTACACCGCCAAGATCTACTCCGATCGACAGCAGGCCATCAACGCCATCGCGGAGTCCATCGCCCGGACCGGTGACCCGGTGGGCATCACGATCCGCCGCGGCACGCACGCCTGGGTCGTGCTCGGCTATCGCACGAGTCATGACCCGATCGAGCCGACGAAGAAGACCGTCCTCGGGTTCTACGTCAGCGGGCCGCTTGGGACCACCGCCGACAAGTGGCCGTACGCCTACCTGACCGTCGCCCAGTTCAATACCTATTTCACGCGCTATCACGAGTGGCAGCGCAGCGTGATCTGGGAAGGCAAGTGGGTGATCATCGCCCAGTGACCCGCGGCCCCGACGGCTTGCCGCCTCGGCGACGCGTAGCCCCCAGCCCGCAGCCTCGCGGCCACGCCGCCGCGTCGCGCGGCCCCGCCGCCACGTCGCGCAGCCGCCGGGCGACCCGGCCCGGCACCGGAGCGCGGCGCTAGGATGGCGGGCACATGTACGCCGTCATCATGGCCGGCGGTGGCGGGACCCGACTCCACCCACTGAGTCGGCCCGAGCGCCCGAAGCCATTCCTGCCCCTGCTCGGTGACGCCTCCCTGCTCCAGGCCACGGAGCGGCGGCTGCGCGGGCTGACCGACGACATCACGGTCGTCACCGACCGGCGCTACGAACGGATCGTCCGCGACCAGGTCCCCGAGGCCGCGCTCCTGCTCGAGCCCATGGGCCGCAACACGGCCGCCGCGATCGCGCTTGCGACGACGGCGCTCGACCGCCCGCCCGGGGACGTCATGGTCGTCGTCCCGGCCGACGCGCACATCGACCCAGAGCGCGAGCAGGTCTACGAGCGCGTGCTCCGCATCGCGGCCGACGACCTGGCCACGGGCGCCTTCGGCATCGAGGACCCGCTCGTCACGCTGGGCACGCAGGTCACGCACCCGGCCACGCACTACGGCTACCTGCTGCCCGACCTCGACCGCGGGACGGATATCGGCGACGGCGCCGAGCCGGTTCGCGCCTACCCGCTCAAGGCGTTCGAGGAGAAGCCGACCCCGGAGCGTGCGGAGGACCTGGCCAAGATGGCGGGTGTCGCCTGGAACGCGGGCATCTTCCTGTGGCGCCGCCGGGCGATCACGGCGGCGCTCGGCCGGTATACCGGCCTGCTCCAGACGCTTGGCCCCATGATCGGCGCGCCGGCCATGCTCGATCACGCCTACGAATCGATCCAGCGCGCGGTCTCCATCGACTACGCCGTCATGGAGGGCGCCGCCCGCAACGGCGACGTCGCGATGGCGTCGATGGACGTCGGCTGGTCCGACCTCGGCTCGTGGACAGCGCTCCTCGCGGCGATCGGCGCGCGTGGCGAGGGCGCGGTCGTGCAGGCCGGCGAGACGGTTGGCGTCGAGGACGACGACCTGGTGGTGCGCCGGGTGGACGGGCGGCTCGGGGTCATCGCGCCGCCCGAGCGCGGCAACATGACGGCCACGCAGCCGATCGCCGTCCTCCGCGGATCCGCGCCCGACATCGAGCGCGTGCGCGAGCTCATCGAACGCTGTTCACGGGCTGGAGGCTGAGTGACCACGCGGACCGGACCCGGCGCCCCCACGGCCATCGTCTTCGGCACCGACGGCTGGCGAGCCCGAGTCGCGGACGAGTACACGTTCGAGAACGTGCGTCGCTGCGCCGACGGGGTCGCCCACTACGTCGCGGGCCAGGGCGCGACCGCCAAGGGCGTCGTCATCGCCTTCGACCGGCGGTTCGCGTCGGAACACTTCGCCGCCGCCGCCGCCGAGGTCCTGCTCGCCTACGACATCCCGGTCAGCCTCGCGGTCCACGCCGTCCCGACCCAGATGAGCTCGTTCGAGGTCCTGCAGCGCGGTGCCGCGGCCGGCATCGTCATCACCGCCAGCCACAACCCGTGGGTGGACAACGGTTTCAAGATCAAGGCCCCGACGGGGGCCGCCGCCGGTCCCGAGATCCTGGAAGCGGTCGAGGCACGGCTGGCGGTCAACGGCGACGAACCCGTCGTCCGCCGGCCACTCGCGGACGCCGAGGCCGCTGGCCTCGTCGAGCGGTACGACCCGTTCGAGGGCTACGAGCAGTTCGTGCGCCGGACGGTGGACCTCGATGCCCTTCGGGCGGCGGACATGCGCGTGCTCGTCGAGCCGCTGTGGGGCGCCGGCGCGGGTTGGCTCAGCCGCCTGCTGGCCGGCGGCCGGATCCGCATCGAGGAGATCCACCAGGAACGCAACCCGTACTTCGGTGGCGTCAACCCCGAGCCGATCCGTCCGAACATCGATGAGGCGCTCGGGATCCTCGCTGGCGGGGG
>JAXDKY010000341.1:0-3319 GCA_034666885.1 Chloroflexota bacterium | reverse complement strand
AGGTGTGGCCTTCCATGTACTCGTTCGCGGCCTTGCCCTCGAGCAGGCGCGCGGCGCCCGCGAAGAAGCGCAGGTTGTCGACCATGACCGGGATCTCGTCGATCGCGGCCGCGACCGGCTTGCCGGCATTCTTCGACTCGAGGCGACCGAGCTCGTCGGCCCGTGCTTCGATGGCGTCGGCCAGCTTGAGGAGGGCCAGGCTGCGCTCCTGGGGCGTCGTCTTGCCCCAGGTCTCGAAGGCAGCTTCTGCCGCGTTCGCGGCACGATCGACATCCTCGGCGCCCGACGCCTGGACCTGTGCGATGACCTGCTCATCGGCCGGGTTTTCGACCTCGATGGTCTCGCCGGAGGCGGAGTCGACCCACTCGCCGTTGATGAACTGCTGATACGTCTTGACGCGTTCTGCGACGTCGGTCATCTCGAGTGCCTCCTGGGGCGTGACGGGCAAGGTGGGAAGTGTCGCCATCCTATGCCCAAGGTGGAAGTCCGTCTCGCCACGCGGTCGAGGTTCCGCGGGGCTAGAAGCGGTCGAAGTACAACTCGATCGCCTGGTCGAGACCGCACGCGTCCTGGTCCACCGGATCGGGGCCCAGCATCACGGTCGTCAGCTCGTCGCCCTCGGTGGCGACCGCATGACCTGCCTCGTCGAAGATCGTTACGGCGGGCGCGAACGTCGCGCTGTAGTTGGGCGGCCACAAGACCGCCGCCCGCTGTCCATCGATCGTCATCCAGATGCATTCCCCCGTGGCGTGAAGGCTTCCCGTTCTCGGTGGGTCGGCGGGCACGCCCGGGCAGTCACCGGATGGGCACCACGTGGGCAACTCCGGTCTGGTCGTCGTCGGCAAGCAACCGGCCGCGAGGATCGCCATCACGATCGCCGCTCGGACGCCAGGGTTCACCTTGCGGTGATCGACTGGCCGGTCGTCGCGACTTGCTCGATGAGATCCGCGGCTCGGATCGTACCGGACGTGGACTTGATCCGCGTCGACATCGCAGCCAGGCGGGTGGCGAGTGGCTCATCCGCAAGCAGCTCGTCGATGGCGTCGGTCAGCTCCTCGTCGCGGAAGCCGTAGGTCGACAGGCGCCGGCCGAAGCCGGTCTCCTCGACGCGCTGGGCGTTGTCGACCTGATCCCAGAACAGCGGCAGCACGATCATCGGCTTGCCGTGGTGGAAGGCTTCGGTCACGGTGTTGTTGCCGCCGTGGGTGATGACGAGATCGACCTGCGGCAGGATCGCCGGTTGGGGCAGGAACGACTCGCCGACCTGATTGTCGTGGAGCGTGATCTGATCGGCCAGTGGGCCCTTCGACACGATGACCCGGTGTTCGGTCGTGGCCAGCAGGTCGACGAGCCGCTGCATGAGCCCCACGTCCGCCGAGCCGAGCGACCCCAGGGAGAGGTAGATCAACGCTCCATCCCGCTCGGCCAGTCGATCGGGCAGCTCCCAGATCGTGTCGGGCGCCCGGACCGTCGAGTCGAGGCGGTGCCATGTCGGACCGAGCGGCCGGTCGCGACCGTAATCCGCTTCGGCCGGATACGAGTACAGATTCAGGTACGGGGACTCGGCGATGAAGTCCGGCCCGAGCGGGCCGTACGAGAGCCCGGTCTCGCCGTTCGCGCGGCAGAACGCGTCGAAGTCGGCCCACATGTCGCCGTGGGTGCGCCGCACCTCGTCAAGGAACTCGCCCCAGCCCGACCGATCGGTGACGGGATAGCCGGACGAGAACGGGGCGATGGCCGGGTCCTTCATCTCCATCGGATTGCACGACACGATGCGGACCCACGGCCAGCCACTCGCCGCGATCGCGGGGAACGCCACGACGTTGTCCTCGATGATGACGTCGGGCGCCAGCTCGTCGAAGATCTCGGCGAGGCGCGGGTTCACGTACTTCGAGCCGTCGATCAACGCCTGCCAGGTCGGCGCGATGAACTCGCCGAGCTGCTCCAGGGTCGACTTGCGGAAGACCGGCGACGTGTCGCGGATGAAGTCGATCCAGAACTGGCCGGGAATCTCGGGCTCGGTCGGTGGCGGGCCGAGGCGCATGAGCCGCTCCTCGAACCCCTTGGCTTCGAGCGTGCCCGCGAACGACTCCTCGACGACGAACACCACGCGATGACCGTTCGCGCGCAGGACCTGGCCGATGCCAACGCAATTGTTGGTCGGGCCGTAAGCGCCTTCGGGAAAGAAGACGATCGTGCGCGCGTCGGTCACGTGGCCCTCCTCGGCGGTTGACGCCTCGATGATGCCGACCCGGCCCGCTCGTTGCTCAGCCGCGCTGCACGACGGAATGCCACGGCTCAGGCGACGACGCCAGGGTCATCAGCCCATGATCCCCAGCACGCGCATACCAACGATGACGACCGTGATCGAAAGGGTCAGCCAGCCGATCGCGATCAATGTCTGCCGTATGAGGTTCCCAGGCTCCGGCTGCGGGTCGCTGCCGGGCTGGACCTCGCCATCGATCCTGAGCGCGAACGAATACAGCTGCTGCTGGAACGGCTGGGTGATGCGGGCCTCCAGGCGGTGGCCGTCCAGATCGCACGACAGCACCGCCCCACCGAACACCGTCTGGAACTCGCGCCAGCCCCGTTGGCGCCGCTGCCCGTCGACCTCGATCGTCATCCAGCCGGAGAGCGCCGCGTAGACGACGTCGATCCGGTGGTCGACCCCGTCTATGGTCGCCAACCACGATCGCCGGTGCTCCATCGCCACGTCAGGTCACCCACCGGACGGGCAACGACCGAGGCTTGCGGAAGACGACGCCGGTGGGCGGCGTCGCGCCGGGATCCATCTGCAGCCCCGGCCAGCCGTCGAGGGCCGCCTCCAACGCGGCCTGGGTCTCGAGGCGCGCCAGGTGGCTGCCGATGCAGGCGTGCGGACCCTGGGCGAAGGCGAGGTGCGCCCGGGCGTTCGGCCGGGAGATGTCGAAGCGGTCGGGGTCCGTGAACATGGCCGGATCCCGGTTGGCCGCGGTCAGTGACACGATGACAAGGTCGCCGCGCCGGATGGAGGCACCGGCCAGGTCGACATCGGCGGTCGCGTAGCGGTCCACCCTCCCGGCGGCCGGTTCCAGGCGCAACGATTCGTCCACCGCGTTCGCGCCCAGCGATCGATCGACCGCCACGGCGGCCAGCTGATCAGGGTTCGACAGCAGGTGCCAGAAGAGCGATGTCGTCATGCCCTCGCTCGTCTCGATGCCACCGAACATCATCACCGCGGCATTCGAGGTGACCTCGGCAGGGGTCAGGGTCGCCGTCGCGTGCGCCAGCACGCCCGTCCCCTCGCCGATCGAGCTGGATACGTGATCCGCAAGCGCCT
>JAXDKY010000340.1:0-3716 GCA_034666885.1 Chloroflexota bacterium | reverse complement strand
AGGATGTCGCCGTCGCGGACCTCGTCGAACTCGTCGACCGTGCGCACGACCCGGGCGATGCCCTCGATCACGCCGGGCGACCCGCCGATGCCCGAGATGAGCCGCTCGTCGTCCGACTGCGTCTGGTAGAAGCGGTCCGGGTAGCCCCAGTTCACGAGGTACGGGAACGCCAGCTGGGACGGCGTGACCGTGCCCACCCAGTCGCGCGGGTGGATGCGGGCGGCTTCGTCCCGCTCCCGGCGACGGGCCGCGACCAGCCCGCGGGCATCGAGCGCCTCGGCGCTGCCGATGAGGCCGCGCAGCTCGTTGTAGCGCATGAACAACACGTCGTCGGGCTGGTCGAGCCGACCCGCCTCGACGAGCTTACGACCGACCGCCATCAGCACCAGGCGGACGTGGGCGTTCGCGCCCTGGTCGATATAGAAGTGGTGGTCGGGCGTGAGCGGCGCCATCCGGAGGTTGACCTCGTTCGCGGCGCGCATCCCATCGAGCGCGTCGCCTTCGAGCCCGTCGAGGATCTCGCCCGACGCCGCCTCGATGTCGAGGCGCATGGCCTCGATCGCGCTCGGGAAGTCGTAGTCGGTCGTCAGGTAGCCGCGGACCAGCTCGACGACGGGCTCCATCTCCTCGCGAACGGTGGGGAAGATGAACTCGTGGCTCCAGACCGCGTGCCAACCGAACTCGCGTTGATACGGCTCGAGCCCCTCGGCGATGAACTGGCGGCCGCGGTCCGTGGCCTGGAGGTTCCGGACGATGTCAGGCACGTCCTCGGCCGCGAAGGCGGCCTTGAGCTCGGCGTCGTCGCGGACCTCGTTCTTGAGTCGCCAGAGCCCCTCGATCGAGTCCCAGTTCCGGTCCGACGCGGAGTTCTGGAGCCGACCGAGCAGCTGCTCGTCGACGGTCCCGCGATGCTTCTCCATGACCGCGCGGAGGTTCAGCGTCGCCGACAGCTGGGCGAAGTTGAGCATCCAGTGGATCTTCCAGTGACGGTCGTGGACGTCGATGGCGTCCTCGAGGAGCACGGCGGTCTCCGCCAGGCTCATCGCATCCGCGCGATCGAGCTCGCCTTCGAGGTGGGTGAAGTTGCGTTGCATCTCGGGCACCAGGCGGTCACGCCACCAGTCGGCGAAGCGCTCGCCATAGACCGGCAGGACGCTGTCGAGATACGCGCCCATCGTCGTGGCGAACGTCGCGTCGCGAGGGACCCGGGCGCCGTAGCGCGCGCTGTACTCGGTCGCGTCGATACGCAGCTGGGGATCGGCCGGGATGGCCGCGGTGTAGACGTAACCGTTGACGTTCTTGGCCAGCCAGTCGACGGCGAAGGGGGTTCCGAACCGCCGGAACATGTGGTCGCAGCTGAGCCACCAGCCACCGATGTCGAAGAACATCGGGCTGACCGGGTGCGGGCAGTGCAGGTCGTCGTAGACCCAGAAGAAATCCTTCTCGACGTCGGACGCCCACTCGACCGGGAACGTCTCGTCTCCCAGGAACTGGCCGAGCATCTCCTCTGGCGCTGCCACGCGATCGTCCTCCGAGGTGCCTTCGGGGTCCCGATCGATGCTGGGCGGGTTACCGATCATCGATGATGATATCCGGGTACGGAGGGGTCGGCGGCTCGGTCGGAGGCGGCGTCAACCGGACGAGCGCTTCGAGCTCCCCCGCCCCCTCGGACGTCATCGCCGGGCGGCCGCCGGGCGGCCGCGGCCGTTACTCGCCGGGCTTGTTGGCCGAGGCCGCGACTTCCTGCTTCTGGCCGCCGTCGCGTGCCGCGAGGGCCTGACGGGCTTTCTCCCAGTCCGCGCGGAACTGCTGGATGCCGCTGTCGGTCAGCGGGTGGTGGACCATCTGCTTGAGGACCTTGAACGGCAGCGTCGCCACGTGCGCTCCGGCCAGGGCCGCCTGCGTCATGTGCAGCGGGTTCCGGATCGAGGCGGCGAGGACCTCGGTCTCGAGCTCATGGATCGCGACGATCTCGGACAGCTCGCGGATCACGATCATGCCGTCCTGGTTGATGTCATCGAGCCGCCCGACGAACGGGGACAGCAGGCTCGCGCCGGCCTTGGCGGCGAGCAGGCCCTGGTTGGCCGTGAAGATCAACGTGCAGTTGGTCTTGATGCCCTCGTCCGCGAACCGACTGATCGCTTCGAGGCCCTCTTCGCTCATCGGGACCTTGACGACGATGTTGGGGGCGAGCTTCGCGAAGGCGCGTCCTTCGGTGAGCATGCCATCGACGTCCTCGGCGACCACCTCGGCCGACACGGGACCGCTCGTGATCGAGCAGATCTCCTTGAGGACCTCCTCGTACGTCGATCCGCTCGTCTTCGCGAATAGCGTGGGGTTCGTCGTGACCCCATCGAGCACGCCCCAGCGGGCGACGATGCGAATCTCTTCGATGTCGGCGGTGTCGAGGAAGATCTTCATGGCGGTCAGGCTCCGGTCGCGGTCAGCGTGGGCGCCGATTCTACCCCTAGCCGTCCGTGATGCTCGCGTGTCAGCGGAGGCGGAGCCGTTGCAGATCCAAGCCGGGTGCCCGTCGCGGGCATCAGGCCCGGGTCGCGGCCTCGGTCTCGGTCGCAGCGGCCTCGGTTCCGGCGGCGGGCGCCAGCGCGGCTTCGATCGGCGTTCCGTCCGGCCCGCCGGGCGTGGACTCGGCCTCGGGTCGTGCCCGGAACTCCGGTTCGCGACCGGCCGCGACGGCGATCGACGCCGCCACGAACCCATCGAACAGTGGATGCGGTCGCTCGGGCCGGCTCTTGAACTCGGGGTGGAACTGGCTCGCCACGAACCACGGGTGGTCGGCGAGCTCGACGATCTCGACCAGGCGGCCGTCGGGTGACTGGCCCGACAGGACCATCCCGGCGCTCTCGAGCGTCTGGCGATAGCGGTTGTTCACCTCGAATCGGTGGCGGTGCCGCTCGTAGATGATCTCCTGCCCGTAGACCGCCGCCGCCTTCGAGCCCGGGGTCAGGCGAGCCGGATACAGGCCGAGCCGCATCGTCCCGCCCTTGTCCTCCATGTCGCGCTGGTCGGCCATGAAGTCGATCACGGGGTGCTCGGTGAACATGTCGAACTCGGTCGAGTTGGCGTCCCGCGAACCCACGACGTCGCGCGCGAACTCGATGACGGCGCACTGGAGACCCAGGCACAGCCCGAGGTACGGGATGCGCCGGTCGCGCGCCCAATGGGCGGCGAGGACCTTGCCCTCGATGCCGCGATGGCCGAAGCCGCCCGGGACGAGGACTCCGGCGACGCCATCGAGCGCGGCCGCGACATTGTCGGCGGTCAGCGCCTCCGAATCGACCCAGCGGACCTTGGCGTCGACCTCGTGCGCCCAGGCCGCGTGCTTGAGCGCCTCGGTGACCGACAGGTACGCGTCGGGCAGCTCGATGTACTTGCCGACAAGCGCGATCTCGAGCACCGGCTTCGGCGCCTTGATGCGGCGCACGAGGGCTCGCCACGATTC
The DNA here is from genome assembly GCA_034666885.1 of Chloroflexota bacterium. GTDB lineage: Bacteria > Chloroflexota > Limnocylindria > Limnocylindrales > CSP1-4 > SPCO01. The sequence goes on along the minus strand of JAXDKY010000340.1, from coordinate 253 downwards.
GAGGTCGGGCTCGACGTCGGCGTCGATCAGCCCGAGGTCACGCACGATCAGCCGCCCGAGGCCGGCCTCCTCGAACATGAGCGGCACTTCGTAGATGGTGTCGGCCGTCTCGGCCGGGATGACCGCCTCGGACGCCACGTCCGTGAACAGCGCGATCTTGTCGCGGATCTCGTCGCTGACCGGGTGATCGGACCGCAGCACGATGACGTCGGGCTGGATGCCGATGCCGCGCAGCTCCTTGACCGAGTGCTGC
>JAXDKY010000339.1:0-6471 GCA_034666885.1 Chloroflexota bacterium | reverse complement strand
GTCGATGGCCAACCGACAGCGACCGCTGGGGCGTCGGCCGCGACGCCGACAAGCGGCGCCACGGGTCCCACGACCACCGGTCCGCCAGGCACGAATCCATCGCCCGTCCCCACGCACAACCTCGGAGAACGGTTCGACTCGATCGGAACCGTGTTGTCAGGCCAGGACGCGAGTCTTCAGGAGCGGCTATCGCAGAGCCGAGCGGTCTGGGCGGTCTTCTTGACCTCGCCGATCGTCGGCGGAGGGCTCGGTGTGCCGATCCCGTGGACGGACCCGCGCGGCGTGTATCACACCGACAACGCCTTCACAGCCGATACGCCGATCCTCGTCTTCGCCAAGTTCGGGCTACTGGGATTACTGTTGATCGGGGTGCTGGGCTGGGCAGTGATCACGACGGTTCGCAGCCTCGGTCGAGGTGGACGAGCAACAAGAGGGTCATGGCTGGCAACGATCGCCTTCGCGGCGGCACTCGCCGTGCTCATGCCGTTCGGATGGCAGCTCGAGGACAAGGGAACCGCCCTCGCGGTGGTGGTGGTCCTTGCGTTGGGGCTCGTCGAGGCGCGAGACGCTCGTCTGGCGGCTCGGCCATCGGGCGTCAGCCACGACGAGTCGGCCCTCTCGGCGGCGAACGACGCGTCGAGCCCGGTGGCGAGCCAGGCGTGATCTCCGACCTGCACGACGATCGATGGGGCCCGCTATGTGCGGGATCGTAGCGGTCGTCGGCGGTCCGGCTGGTCCCGATCGGGACGTGAACGATCGGGCGTTGGACTGCATCGCCCATCGCGGGCCGGACGACCGCGGGACCTGGGACAACGACGAAGCGTGGCTCGGAAGCCGGCGTCTCGCCATCATCGACCTGTCGCCCGGCGGACACCAGCCGCTCGTCGATCCGACGACGGGCGTTGCGATCACCTACAACGGCGAGATCTACAACTACCTCGAGCTCCGTGCCGAGTTGGTCGGAATGGGGCATACCTTCCGGACGCAGTCGGACACGGAGGTCCTCCTCCACGCCTATCTGCAGTGGGGTCCGGACCTGCTCGGGCACCTCAACGGCATGTGGGCGTTCGTCCTGTGGGATCCGCGGTCGCGCCAGGCGGTCTTCGCCAGGGATCGATTGGGCGTCAAGCCCTTCTACTACAGTGCCCGGTCGGGACGACTCACCGTCGCCTCGGAACCAAAGGCGCTTTTGGTCATCGACCCGAGCCTTCGACAAGTCGATGAACGCTCCCTCTATGGTTTCCTCGCCGAGGGGCGCCTGTACACCGGGGCGAACAGCTTCTACGCCGGCATCGACGTGCTCCCGCCGGGCCACTACGGCACCTTCGCGCCGGGCGATTCGGCGCCCGAGATCCGGCGGTACTGGGCTCCGCCGGAACCAGCCGAGGGACCGCTCGACTACGCCCAGGCCGTGACGACGTTCGGCGAAGTCCTGCACGACGCTGTTCGGCTTCGGATGCGCAGCGACGTACCCGTCGGGTTCACCCTCTCCGGCGGGCTCGACTCGTCGTCGGTCCTGGAGGCAGCGACTGTGGCCGCAGCGGGCGAAGGCCGGCTCCAGGCATTCACCTCGATCTATGACACGCCCGAGGGCGCGCCCGTCATCGACGAGCGCCGTTGGGCGCGGCTCGTGGCGGACCGGTATGACGTTGAGCTTCGGGAGGTCGCGGCCGACGTCACCGACTGGATGAGCGTCCTGACGAAGGTCGTCTGGCTCATGGACGGCCCCGGCTTTGCACCGGCCGTCTTTCCGCTCTGGAAGATCATGGAGCAGGCTCGATCCAGGGGTATCCCGGTCCTGCTCGAAGGCCAGGGGGCCGACGAACTCCTGGGCGGGTACACGCAATATGCCGCCCTGGCGATGTGGGACTCGCTGTCGAGGGGCCGACTCGCCACGTTTGCCCGCGACTACGGTTCATTCGCGAAGACATTCTCCGTGCGGATGCTGACCCTCTGGTTCCTTCGAGAACGGGCATCGTTCGCCGTTGAGGCCTACCGGCGTCGCGTGGGATCCCTTGGCACGATGGATCCCGAGTTCGCTCGACGGAACCGCGGCGAGGCGCTGGCTGCCGCGACGATGCCCCGGTCCGTCAATGGCCGGTTGACCATCGACCTGACGCAGGAGATCCTGCCGGGGCTGCTGCACTACGGCGACGCCATCAGCATGGCCCACTCGATCGAGAGCCGGCTGCCGTTCCTCGATTATCGACTCGTCGAGTTCGCGTCTACCCTGCCCGGAGTGTTCAAGGTCGGGAACGGACAGACCAAACGGATCCTTCGGGATCACCTCAGGACCGTCGGTCTCGATGTGATCGCCGATCGCCGGGACAAGCAGGGATACCCGACGCCAGCGGATACTTGGCTGACCGCCGATGGAGGCTCCGCCCTGAAGTCCCTGCTCGTGTCGCCTGGCGCCGAGATCCACGCGTACTGCCGCCCGGAACGGCTTGAGCGGCTCATCGACTACCACGTCTCTGGCCGCAAGGGAGCCGGCAACCACCTCTACCGGCTGCTGACGACCGAGCTCTGGCTCCGAACGTGCGTGGCCGGGACCCCGAGTCCCATCAGTTGATCACCATCCTGGAGCGAACGCGATGAAGGCGGTCATTCTCGCCGGCGGGATGGGGACCCGACTCCTCGAAGAGACGGCGTCACGGCCCAAGCCGATGGTCGAGATCGGCGAGCGGCCGATCATCTGGCACATCATGAAAGGCCTCGCCAGCTTCGGCGTGTCCGAGTTCGTGGTCGCTCTCGGGTATCGGGGCGATGTCATCAAGGACTACTTCGCCGACTACCTCCAGCGAGGCCGCAACCTCTCGATCCGCCTGGCGACCGGGGAGGTGACGGCCCACGACGCACACGATGGGCCGGCGGATGATTGGGTCGTCCATCTCATCGATACGGGACTCGAGACGCAGACGGGCGGCCGTCTTCGACGCCTCGCGGAGGAGATCGGCACGGAGACGTTTCTGATGACCTATGGGGATGGCGTTGCCGATGTCGACATCGACAGGCTCGTCGCCTTCCACCGTGGACATGGGCGTCTGGCTACGGTGACGGCCGTCCGGCCGCCGGCCCGTTTCGGCAGCCTGGAGATCGAGGGAGAGTTCGTGACTCGCTTCGGTGAGAAGGTCCAGGCCGACTCCGGCTGGATCAACGGGGGATTCTTCATCCTTGAGCCCGGCGTCATCGACTACATCGAGAACGACGCGACCATCTGGGAACGTGCGCCGCTCGAGCGCCTGGCCAGCGACGGACAGCTCGCGGCCTACCAGCACGAGGGGTTCTGGCAGCCGATGGATACGCTCCGAGATCGACGCCTGCTCGAGGAGCTGTGGGCGGCAGGTTCGGCGCCGTGGAGGATCCAGGGTGACTGAGTGGCGCGATCGACGTGTCCTTGTCACCGGGGCGACCGGGATCGTCGGCTCATGGCTCGTTGCACGGCTCCAGGACGAGGGGGCGTATGTCGTCGCCCTCGTCCGCGACTGGGATCCGCAAACCGAGCTCATCCGTTCAGGAACCGTCGCCAAGGTGCACGTCGTGTCCGGGCGTCTCGAGGACCTTGCGACGGTCACCCGAGCGATCGTCGACCACGAGACGGATACGGTCTTCCACCTCGGCGCCCAGACGATCGTCGGCAGCGCGCTACGAGAGCCGCTGAGCACGTTCGAGGCGAATATCAGAGGCACCTACAACCTGCTCGAAGCCTGTCGCCGGCATCCGGACGTCGTCCAACGGGTCGTCGTGGCATCGAGCGACAAGGCGTACGGGACGTCCGCCACCCTCCCGTACGCTGAGGACATGCCCCTCGCTGGGCAGCATCCGTACGACGTCTCGAAGTCGTGTGCCGACCTGCTCGCGACCGCGTATGCGATCACCTACGGCCTGCCGGTCTGCGTGGCTCGCTGCGGCAACATCTACGGCGGCGGGGACCTCAACTGGAGCCGCATCGTCCCCGGGACGATCCGCAGCCTGCTCGCGGACGAGGCCCCGGTCCTTCGGAGCGACGGCAACAGCACCCGCGACTACCTGTTCGTGGATGACGCGGTCGATGCGTACTTGAGACTTGCCGAGGCCGCCGACCGACCGGACGTCGTTGGCCAGGCCTTCAACTTCGGCTGGGAACGCCCGGTCTCCGTGCTGGAGATCACCGCGACGATCCAGCGCCTGATGGATCGCGAGGATCTGCAGCCCGTGGTCCTCGGCACTGCGACCCACGAGATCGAAGCCCAGTACCTGGATTCGGCGAAGGCCCGGCGGGTCCTGGATTGGCGACCCACCTTCGACCTCGCGGCGGGGCTCACGCGGACGATCGACTGGTACCGCGAATTCCTGGGCGCCGGCAACGGATGACCGCCGTCCTCGTGACTGGTGGGAGTGGGTTCATCGGTTCGGCCATCGTTCGGGGCATGTCGGCCGCGGGTCATGAGGTCGTCGCGCCCTATCGACCTACCGACGTCCCCCCACGGCTTGCCGAGATCGCGGCGAAGGTCAGGCTCGCCCCGGGCGTGTCCATCACGAACGGCGAGGGATTGGACCGACTGCTCGAGGCCACTCGCCCGTCCTGGGTCGTCCATGCGGCCGCCGCCGGAGTCCGGCCCGGGACCGCGGACGCGGCAACGATGACCGACGTGAATGTCGGCGGTACCGTCCGGGTCCTCGAGTCCGCGATCCGCCATGGCGTGTCACGGATGATCCTGCTCGGCTCCGGGTTCGAATATCGACCGTCCGAGGCGCCGCTCGGCGAGGATGCCCCCGTCGGACCCACGACCATCTACGGCGCCAGCAAGGCGGCCGCCTCAGTCATGGCGACCCAGTACCGCGACTTCGAAGGCGCAGAGGTGACGGTCGTTCGCCTATTCAGCGTGTACGGGCCGCGCGAGTCTCCCGGACGCTTCGTGGCGAACGCCATCACGAAGGCGCTTGAGGGAGCGCCGATCGACATGAGCTCCGGCGCGCAAGTGCGCGATTACCTGTACGTTGGGGACGCGGCGGAGGCGGTCATTCGACTCCTGTCGATGGCCGAGCGACCCCCCGCCGCGGTCAATGTCGTCGGACCCGAGCGACACTCGCTCCGGGAAGTCGCGGAGACCGTCGTCGAGCTCACCGGCAACCGTTCCGTCGTACGCGCGGGCACCAGGGCACCCAACCCGGGCGACCGGTCCACGTTTCTCGGCAATGGGGACCTGCTGGACCGAGTGCTCGGCTGGCGCCCCGCGCGCGGGCTCCGCTCCGGGCTGTCAGACACCATCGACTGGTACGATCGGAACCGTGGAACATGGAACGCACATTGATCGATGAGCAGGACGAGGCGACCGCACTGCGGCTCCAGATCCATGCGTTAGCCCGGGAATACCTGCGCCTTCGCCGACCGCCGGTGCCGTTCGTGCCCGACGAAACGCTGGTGCCCGTGTCGGGCAAGGTCGTCGGCGAGGCGGAACTCGAGAATCTCATCGACGCGTCGCTCGACATGTGGCTGACGACCGGCCGGTTCGCCCTCGAGTTCGAGCGACAGTTCGCCCGCTGGATGGGCGTCCGCCACGCCATCCTCGTGAACTCCGGCTCGAGTGCGAACCTCTGCGCCGTGTCGACCCTCACGTCCGAGAGCCTTGGTCCGCGCGCGCTCCGGCCGGGTGACGAGGTGATCACCTCGGCCGCTGGGTTCCCGACGACGGTCAACCCGATCATCCAGAACCGGCTCACCCCGGTGTTCCTCGACGCCGACATCCCGACCTACAACATCGACGTCGACAAGCTCGAGGACGCCATCGGGCCCCGAACGCGCGCGATCATCGCGGCCCACACCCTGGGAAACCCATTCGACCTCGATACGGTCATGGAGGTCGCCCGAGCCCACGACCTGTGGGTGATCGAAGATACGTGCGATGCGGTCGGAGCGACCTACCGAGATCGGCTGGTCGGTTCGTTCGGCGACCTGGCGACGGTCAGTTTCTATCCGGCCCACCACATCACGATGGGCGAGGGCGGCGCGGTCCTGACGAACCGGCCACCGCTGAAGAAGATCGTCGAGTCGTTCCGCGACTGGGGACGAGACTGCTGGTGCGAGCCGGGTGAGGACAACACGTGCGGTAAGCGCTTCGATTGGCAGCTCGGCGACCTGCCCTATGGCTACGACCACAAGTACACGTATAGCCACATCGGCTACAACCTCAAGCTGACCGACCTTCAGGCGGCCGTCGGCACGGCCCAGCTCGACAAGCTCCCGTCGTTCGTCGAGAAGCGACGCCGGAACTTCGCCTACCTCAAGGCCGGTCTCGCGCCCCTGGAAGAATTCCTGATCCTGCCCGAGGCCACCCCGAACAGCGATCCGAGCTGGTTCGGGTTCCCCCTCACGGTGCGCCCCGGTGGCGCATTGGACCGGACAGCGTTGATCGCCCAGATCGAGAGCCGGAAGATCGCGACCAGGCTGCTGTTCGGCGGCAATCTGCTCCGCCAGCCGGCCTACCGCTC
>JAXDKY010000338.1:0-3452 GCA_034666885.1 Chloroflexota bacterium | reverse complement strand
GACACGCTGGCCGCCGCTCGCCCCGACGTCGTCGTCCTGGCTGGCTATATGCGAGTCGTCGGTCCCGCGGTGCTCCGCGTGTACGGGGGGCGCATCCTCAACACGCATCCCTCGCTGCTCCCCGCGTTCCCGGGCGCGCACGCAGTCCGCGATGCGCTCGCACACGGGGCGGCGGTCACGGGCGTGACGGTCCACCTCGTGGACGCCACGCTGGACGGTGGCCCGATCGTCGCCCAGGAGGCGGTTCCGGTCCTCCCCGGTGACGATGCCGAGACCCTGCATGCCCGGATCCGCGCGGTCGAGCACCGGCTCCTGCCCCGAGCCGTGGCGCTGTCGCTGGCCGGCGCGCTGGGGGTCGCGCCTGACGGGCGGCACACGACCATCGACCTGGAGCGCGCCGACGCGCGGGTGCCGATGCCGCGCCGCGCGCTCTTGTCCGTGTCGGACAAGACGGGCCTCGTCGACCTGGCCCGCGGGCTCATCGCCCGCCGCTTCGAGCTCGTTTCCACGGGCGGCACGGCGCGTGCCCTGCGCGACGCGGGCCTGCCCGTGACCGACGTCGCGGCGGTGACCGGCAGCCCGGAGATGCTCGATGGGCGGGTCAAGACGCTACACCCGCGCGTCCACGGCGGCCTGCTCGCCGACCGCCGCCTCGACGACCATCGACGACAGCTGCTTGGCGCGGGCATCGCGCCGTTCGAGCTGGTGGTCGTCAACCTGTATCCGTTCGCCGCGGCGCTCGACCGGCCTGGGATCACGGTCGCCCAGCTGATCGAGGAGATCGATATCGGCGGGCCGTCGATGGTGCGGGCCGCCGCCAAGAACCACGCGAACGTCGCGATCGTGACGTCGCCGGCCCGCTACGAGGCCGTGCTCGAGGCGCTGGACGGCGAGCGTGGCCTCGACGACCGATTCCGCCGCGCGCTGGCGCTCGAAGCGTTCGCCCACACCGCGGCCTACGACGCGCGGATCGCGGCCGAGCTGCCGGGTCGATTCGTCGAGGCCGGCCTGCTCGACCCGCCCGACGACCCGTACCCGCCGACCCTGACCGTCCCGCTCGAGAAGGTCGAGACGCTACGCTACGGCGAGAACCCGCACCAGCCGGCGGCTCGCTATCGACGGCCCGGGACGACCCTCGACGACGGGCTGTTCGGCGTCGAGCGGACGCCGCTCCAGGGCAAGGCGCTGTCGTACAACAACGTGCTGGATGCGGCCGCGGCGGCGGGCCTGGGTCGCGCGCTGCGGGGCGCGGGCGTCGTCATCGTCAAGCACACCAACCCGTGCGGAGCCGCGGAGCGAGCGACGCTGTCCGAAGCGTGGGCCGCGGCTTTGGAGGCCGACCCGATCAGCGCCTTCGGCGGGGTGGTGGCGCTGACGCGCGAGGTCGATCGAGTCGTGGCCGAGGCGCTCACCTCGATCTTCCTCGAGATCGTCGTCGCGCCCGCCTACACCGGGGAGGCGCTCGAGGTCCTCGCCACGAAACCGAACCTGCGCGTCCTGGTCGACGAGCGCCTCGCATCCGATGAACCGGTCGCAGAGTCCGCGGCGTCGCCGATGGGGTCCATCCGCACAGCCGGTGGCGCCGTCCTCGTGACGACGCCCGACATCGTCACCGACGCCCCAGCGACCTGGGTCTGCGCCACGCGCCGCGGACCGACCGATGAGGAGCAGCTCGACCTCGACCTCGCTTGGCGCCTGGTCCGCGGCGTCACGTCCAACGCGATCGTGCTCGTCCGCGACCGGCGGCTGGTCGGCATGGGCAGCGGCCAGACCTCGCGCGTGGATGCGGCCCGCCAAGCGGTCGCCAAGGCCCGCGCGATGCTCGGCGAGGCGGCGACGGCCGGTGCCGCCTGCGCCTCCGACGCGTTCTTCCCGTTCTCCGACGCCGTCGAAGTCTGCCTGGCGGCCGGTGTCCGCGCCTTCGCCCAGCCGGGCGGCTCGATGCGCGACGCCGAGGCCGTCGCCGCCGTCGATGCGGCCGACGGCACGATGCTCATGACCGGAACACGCCACTTCCGGCACTGAGCCCGGGCACCCGCTCGGTATCATCGCGACGATGATCGGCGGGCGAGCCACATGAGCATGTACGACGCTTGACCCGTCCGCGACGCGTCCGGCATCATCGGGTCATGGTTCGACCCGGAAGCTCGATGGCGATGCCCGGGCGGCCCCGCTCCGGACGATCCTGACCGCAGGATCGACGCCGGCGCCCGGCCGCCGTGTCCGACTCCGCCCAGCGCGCGCCACGCGCACGAGCCCTGATCCTGGGAACGAGCCATGCCTGACCGCTACTACCTAACGACCTCGATCGCCTACGCCAACAACAAGCCGGGCGTCCACACCCTGTACGAGGTGATCGGCGCCGATGTCGTCGCGCGCTGGTATCGGATGAAGGGCGTCGACACGCGGTTCCTGACGGGGACCGACGAGCATTCGATCAACATCGCGCAGAGCGCGCTCGACGAAGGGCGCAGCGCGCGCGAGTTCGTCGACGAGAAGGTCGCGTTGTTCAAGGCGGCGGAGGACGCCCTCCTCATCCGGCCCGATCGGTTCATCCGGACCACCGATCCCGACCACATCGCCGGTGCCCAGGAGATGGTTCGGCGCGCCTATGCGAACGGCGACATCTACCTCGGCACGTACGAGGGCTGGTATTGCCCGAACGAAGGCTTCCTCAATGCGACCGACGTCGTCGAGACCGCGCGCGGGACGATCTGTCCGAACCATCCCGACGTCCCGCTCCAGTGGCTGACCGAGAAGAACTGGTTCTTCCGCCTGACGGCCTACCAGGAGCGCCTGGAACGCCATTTTGCCGATCACCCCGACTTCGTCCAGCCCGACTTCCGGCGCAACGAGATGCTCGGCTTCATCCGAGGCGGACTCCAGGACTTCTCGATCTCGCGCGAGCGCACGCCGGGTGGCTGGGGCATCCCGTTCCCGATCGCCGAGAACGGGGCGACGTCCCTGCGCGAGGACGGATCGTGGGATCCCGAAGCCGGCGTGATCTACGTCTGGTACGACGCGCTCATCAACTACATCACGGGGGTCGGATTCCCGGAGGACACGGCGTCGTTCGACAAGTGGTGGCCCGCGGACGTGCACATCATCGGCAAGGACATCGCTCGGTTCCATTCGATCTTCTGGCCGGCGATGTTGTGGAGCGCGGGCCTCGAGGCGCCACGCCACGTCTGGGTCCACGGCTTCCTGCTGGCGGCCGGTGGCGATCGGATGAGCAAGAGCCGGGGCAACTTCCTCGACCCGCACGACTTCGTGGCGGCGTTCGGGGCCGACGGCGCACGCTACGTCGTGCTGCGCGAGGTCCCGTTCGACCGCGACGCCGAGGTGTCGTGGGACTCGTTCGTCCGGCGCTACAACGCCGATCTCGCCAACGACTTCGGCAACCTCGTGAACCGGACGGTGTCGATGACGAACCGCTACCTCGACGGGGAGCG